>NZ_JADBRS010000016.1:0-140792 GCF_014930775.1 Enterobacter cloacae complex sp. P38RS | reverse complement strand
CCTCCCGGGAGAGGGGATTTTTGCCTCCTCCCCCGTCCTCCTCCCCCAATAAATTTCGTCATGGTGAGCTATCCTTAACCACCCTGTGGCAAGGTGACGTCAATTTCATCAGAGGGGATTCGTGATGTTAAATGCCTGGCACCTTCCGGTTGCCCCATTTGTTAAGCAAAACAAAGACAACCTTGTGATTACGCTCTGGCTGGCGGGGGAAAATCAGCCGGAACGCGTGACGCTCCGCGCCGAAATTGATAACGAAGAGACCGGGCTGAAAATGCACAAGCTGCGCAGCCAGCCGCAGCCGGGGATTACGGCGTGGCGGGCGAATATCGATTTGCGCACCGGGCAGCCGCGCCGTCGCTATAGCTTTAAGCTTTTATGGAACAACCGCCAGCTGTGGTTTACCCCGCAGGGGTTTAGCCGTTTCCCTCCGGCCCGGCTGGAGCAGTTCGCCGTCGATTACCCGGATAACGGCCCGCAGTGGGTTAACGATCAGGTCTTTTATCAGATTTTCCCGGACCGCTTTGCGCGCAGCGAAAAACGCACCGCCGGCCAGGACAAGGTCTATTACCATCATGCCGCGGGTCACGACATCATCCTGAAAAAATGGGATGAACCGGTGACGGCGCAGGCGGGCGGCTCGACGTTCTACGGCGGCGATCTCGACGGCATCAGCGAAAAGCTGCCGTACCTGAAAAAGCTCGGCGTGACGGCGCTGTACCTCAACCCGGTGTTTAAAGCCCCGAGCGTACACAAATACGATACCGAAGATTATCGCCACGTTGACGAGCAGTTTGGCGGTGACGAGGCGCTGCTGCGCCTGCGTAAGAACACCCAAAAAGAAGGCATGCGCCTCATTCTGGACGGTGTCTTCAACCACAGCGGCGATTCGCACGCGTGGTTTGACCGGCATAACCAGTCGATGGGGGGAGCATGCCATAACCCGGATTCGCCGCAACGTGACTGGTACAGCTTTAACGAGGAGGGGCGCGCGCTGGACTGGCTGGGCTACGCGAGCCTGCCGAAGCTGGACTTCCAGTCGCCGTCACTGGTGAACGAGATTTACGGCGGGGAAGACAGCATCGTGCGTCACTGGCTGAAGGCGCCGTGGAATATGGACGGCTGGCGTCTGGATGTAGTGCATATGCTCGGTGAAGCGGGCGGGGCGCGAAATAACCTTCAGCACGTGGCCGGGATCGCGCGTTCGGCGAAAGCGGCTCAGCCGGAGGCGTTTGTCTTTGGCGAACACTTTGGCGACGCGCGCCAGTGGCTGCAAAATGATGCCGAAGATGCGGCGATGAACTATCGCGGCTTTACCTTCCCGCTGTGGGGATTCCTGGCTAACACCGATATCTCCTACGATCCGAACCATATCGACGCCGAAACCTGCGCCGCGTGGATGGATAACTATCGCGCTGGCCTGTCGCATCAGCAGCAGCTGCGGATGTTTAACCAGCTCGATAGCCACGACACCGCGCGCTTTAAATCCCTGCTCGGCAAGGATGTGGCGCGTCTGCCGCTGGCGGTCACCTGGCTCTTCACCTGGCCGGGCGTACCGTGCATTTACTACGGAGACGAAGTGGGGCTGGACGGCAACAACGATCCGTTCTGCCGCAAAACCTTCCCGTGGGAGGCAGAGAAACAGGATAAGGTGCTGTTCAGTCTGTATCAGCGGCTGGCGAAGCTGCGCAAACAGAGTCTCGCCCTGCGCTACGGCGGCTGCCAGGTGGCGTACGCCCACGATAATGTGGTGGTCTTTGTCCGCGTCTATAATCAGCAGCGCGTGCTGGTGGCGATTAACCGGGGCGAGGCCTGCGAAGTGGTGCTGGATGATTCGCCGCTGCTTAAGGTGGCGACGTGGACGAACAAAGAGGGCAAGGCGACGATACAGGATGGCGTGCTGGCGCTGCCTGCGGTATCCGCGACGGTCTGGCTCGGCAGCTAATGCGCTAAAGTTTCCCCTTTTAAGATGGCGCAAATGCAACGATTTGTGTCAATCTTAACGGATCGTTTACGGTGAAGGTGGAAACATGGACGAGCTTTACATCCTTGGCTGTTTATTCCTGGTTTTTGCGCTGCTGGTTGCCCCCGTGCTTGCGGTTATCGGGTTTAATCGAAGCACGGCGGCGCAGCAGGAGATCGCCCGGCTACGCCAGCGCATTGAGGTGCTTGAGCAGCGCGGCGCAGCTCAGGTAGCGCCGGAGACAGAACAGGTGCATGCGGTCACTCCGGCTGTCGTGACCGCGCCGGTGGCTGAGGACGCGCCCGCGCCTGTCGATCCCTGGCGTCCCGACATTCCTACAGCCGAGGCAAAACCCGCTCCGGCCCCTGCGCCTGCGGCTAAACAGCCATCTGCCTTTGGCGGCATTGTGACGTCGCTGACGCGCTGGTTTATGCAGGGTAATCCCCTGGCGAAGCTTGGCATTCTGCTGCTCTTCCTCGGCCTCTCTTTCCTGCTGCGCTATACCGTTGAACACTCCCTGTTCCCGCTTGAGCTGCGCCTGGTGGCGACGGCGCTGTTTGCCATCGTGCTGCTGGCGGTTGGGTGGCGGCTGCGGCACAAGCAGCCGATCTACGCGCTTATCTTACAGGGCGGCGCGACGGGCATTCTCTACCTGACGGTCTTTGGCGCCTTCCGGCTCTGGCAGATGCTGCCGACGACGCTGGCCTTTGCGCTACTGGTGGTGATTTGCGCCGCGAGCGTTGGGCTGGCCGTGCTGCAGAAAGCACTGAGCCTTGCCATGCTGGCGAGCCTCGGCGGGTATCTTGCGCCGCTGCTGCTATCTACCGGGGGCGGCAACTTTGTGGCGCTGTTTTCCTTCTATCTCCTGCTTTCTATCGGCATTCTCGCCATCAGCATCTGGCAGCACTGGCGAGAGCTCAACCTGCTCGGGCTGCTCTTTACCTTTGGCGTGGGCGGCCTGTGGGGGCTAAGTGAGTACCAGCCTGAAGACTATTGGATCTGCCAGCTGTTCCTGATTGCTAATACGCTGATATTCGGCGTGCTGAGCGTGGCGCTGTCGCTGCGGGCGCAGGAGAAAGGAAAGCAGATTATTGACGGCGTGCTGCTGTTTGCCCCGCCGCTGATAGGCTTTGGGATGCAGTACGGCATGACGCAGCACTGGGAATATGGCCCTGCGCTGAGCGCGCTGGGATACGGCGCATTTTATCTCACCCTCGCGTTCCTCGCCCTGCGGCGCTATCCCTCCCTCGGACGACCGCTGGTTCTTGCGGCGCTGGCCATCGGCGGCGGGTTTGCCACGCTCGCCATTCCGCTGGCGCTCTCCGCGCGCTGGACGGCGATGGCCTGGGCGCTGGAAGGGCTGGGTATCCTCTGGCTGGGCATGCAACAGCAGCAGCGGCGCATGAGCTATAGCGGCACGGCACTGCTGGTGCTGGCGCTCGGCAGCGCGCTGTGGGCGCAGATGAACGGCGTTACGCCGCTGAGCCTGCTGCTTATCTTCGCCATCCTCAGCCTTTGCTGGCTGGCTGCGGCCTGGCTGTGGCGGAACCTCTTTCTGCCGGTTAGCTGGGCGCTGCTGGCAGGCGGGCTGCTGTTCTGGCTCGTGGCGCTATTTGGCGCGTCGCGGCTGGTGTTGAAGCAGGAACTGCCTGTTCTGGCAGGCGTGCTGGCGCTGACGGCGGCGTCGGTCTGGGGCTGGCGGCAGGCTGCCGTTCGTCTGGCATGGCGGGAGCTGGATGCCAGCAAATGGCTGCTGTGGCCGCTGATGCTGCTGATGGTGGGTTATCAGCTCTCGCACCAGCAGATGTTTGCCGCCGGCTGGTCAAATCTGGCCTGGGGTATTGCGCTTCCCGCCGCGCTGATGCTGCTGCGGCGCGACGGCGCCCGTTTAGCGCCGCGCATCTCTATGGGGCTGCATCTGGCGCTGTTCTGGATGATATTACTGACGCTGGCGGCGGAGCTTTACTGGTTTGCCCGGTCGCTGCCGTGGGGCATGGCGGCCTGGGGCAGCGGGCTGGCGATGGCCGCAGGCGGCGGGGTGATTATGGCGCTCTCTGCGGCGGTGCGCCGTAGCGGGTGGCCATTCCGGGAGTGGCCCGAGCTCTACGCGTGCATAGCACCGATCCCCGTGCTCGCGGCGCTGCTGGTATTGCTGGTGGTGACCAATTTCCAGGACGGCGTGGTTTATCGTCAGACCTGGCTGCCGCTGGTGAACCCGCTTGAAGAAGGCGCGGCGTTCGCGCTGCTGGGGCTGGTGGTCTTTTACCGGGCGGTGGATCGCTACTACCCGACACAGCTCTCGCAGGCCCGTCCGTGGCCTGTCGTCGCGATTATGGCGTTTGGCTTCTGGTGGCTTAACGGTGCGCTGATGCGCGCCCTGGCCTGGTACGGCGACGTGGCCTGGAATATGGCGTCGCTGTGGGATTCGCGGCTGATCCAGACCTCGTTTGCCCTGTTCTGGATGCTGAGCGCGCTGGTCATCATGGTCCACGCCACCCGTAGGGCTTCCCGTCAGGAGTGGCTTGGCGGTGCCGCGCTGCTGGGCGTGGTGATGGTTAAACTGATGCTGGTGGACAGCGCGGGTGGAGGCGGTCTGTCGCGTGCGGTGGCGTTTATCGGCGTGGCAATACTGGTGCTGATTGTGGGGTATTTCTCGCCGCTACCGCCCAAAACAGGAGATGAAAAATGAAATGGATGAAAGCGGTAGCTTGTACCGCTCTGCTGGCGCTTGCAGGCCCGGCGTTCTGCGACGAGGTACAAACGGAATCGCCCCGGGACTATGCCTTTGGCCGCTCGCTGGATACGTCTGCTCCTTCCCAGTGGTATCGGGTGACGCTGCCGCTCGCCGTCTATACGCAGAGCACGTCGCCGGATCTGCATGACGTTCGCGTCTTTAACCAGTCGGGCGAGCCGGTTCCTTTCAGCCTGGTCACCGCGACGCGTCCGCAGGCGGCAGCGCAATCCACGGCGCTGCGCCTCTTTCCTCTGGACGCCTCACCGCTTGCGCCTGCGCGTGGGGATGAGGGCAGCGATAAGATCCTGCTCCGTTCCGGAAACGGCGTAGAGATTGTGCTGGAGGGGCAAAAAGCCGCCGCAGCCGGGCAGCATTATCTGCTGACCCTGCCGGAGCAGTCTACGGGTGAGATTGCCCTGTCCCAGCTGCAGCTGCTCTGGAATACCCCGCAGGCGCCGTGGCAGGGAACGGCGTCGGTCTACTACAGCGAGGATCTTAAGCGCTGGTATACCCTGCGCGAGGATATGCCGCTGCTGGACGTGATGAGCGGGCAGGATCGTCTTAAGCTCGATCGGATCGATACCGATATCGTTTTGTCTCCCGATACGAATCGCTATCTCCTGGTTGTGCTGAATGCTCAGAGCCAGGGGGTGACCTTAACCGGCGTTAACGCGATTAGCGCTCCTGCGCGGGCGACGCCGGACGCGATCGCTCTTGAGGGGGTAGGGGAGCAGCTATCGACAAGCGAAGCGCAGTGGCACTGGGCGCAGCCGCAGCCGCTGAGTGCTATCAGCATTTTACTGAATGGCGACGGCGTCCTTCCCTTGGAGATAGCGTGGCGGAGTACGGAAAAAGACACATGGCACCCCCTGAAAAAAGAGGTGCTTTACCGTCTGGAGGGCAAAACGTCTCCACCGGTTTCGCTTAGCGGAGGCCTGGTGCAGGCGGTGAAAATCACGACGCTGAATGCGCGCCTGCCGGAATACCTGCCGGGCGTCACCGGGCATCGTGACCGCTATGATTTGGTGTTCAACGCGCAGGGAAAAGCGCCATACGTGCTTGCCTGGGGTAATGGCGCTGCAAAGCCTGCCAGCGTGGAGCCTGACATGCTGATCCCAGCCGACCTGCGCAAAACCTATGATATGGAGCACCTGCCGCAGGCCGACATTCTGGATGATGTCGCGTTAGGCGGCGAGGGGCGTCTGACCGCTACCTCTGCGTCCGAGCGGGAGAGCCGGATGAACGCGCTGCTGGTGTGGGGCGTGCTAATTGCGGGCGTAATTCTGCTGGCGGGAATGGCCTGGCGCATCTGGCGAGAGACGCAGCGTAAGGCATAAAAAAAGGCCCGCATAAGCGGGCCTTCTTCGTAAACCGTGCCGATTACAGGCTGGATACGTTCTCTGACAGGTATTTAGCAACGCCGTCTGGGGAAGCAGCCATACCTTCTTTACCTTTTTCCCACTGAGCCGGGCACACTTCGCCGTGCTCTTCGTGGAACTGCAGCGCGTCAACCATGCGCAGCATTTCGTCGATGTTACGACCCAGCGGCAGATCGTTCACAACCTGGTGACGAACGATGCCGTTTGCGTCGATCAGGAAGGAACCGCGCAGCGCAACGCCAGCGTCCGGATGTTCGATACCGTAAGCCTGCTGGATTTCGCGTTTGATGTCCGCAACCATCGCGTATTTCACCGCACCGATGCCGCCGTTTTCGACAGGGGTGTTACGCCATGCGTTGTGTACAAATTCAGAGTCGAAGGAGACGCCAACCACTTCCACGCCACGCTTCTGGAATTCTTCATAACGTTTGTCGAACGCGATCAGCTCAGACGGGCAAACGAAAGTGAAGTCCATTGGCCAGAAGAACAGAACGGTCGCTTTACCGTTGGTGTGCTGTTTGAAGTTGAAGTTTTCAACGATTTCACCGTTGCCCAGAACTGCTGCAGCTGTAAAATCCGGAGCCGGACGAGTTACCAGAACCATATGATTCTCCTGTAGATACTAAGGTTATTTGGAACGCAACGCGAGCCAGTATAGAGAGTGTTCGTTGATAAGACAAAGAGGTGGTGACAATCGTTCCGCCAGCTTTTACCTATCAATGATCGTGCTGTCAGAGCTGCTTGTTTTTCGCCTGCGCCATCATGCGCGGATAGAACTGCCAGAATTGGCTCTCCAGCGCATCGTAATGCTCATCCAGGTCGTACCAGGAGTCGCGCAGCGCATCCAGCCGCGGGCGACGGCTCGCCATACCATTCAAGACATTCTGGATAAAGTCCATCTCGCGATAGCGCTCCAGCCAGCGTTCCGACCATAGGTAGTTATTCAGATTCACAAAGCGCGGCGGCGAATCGGGCAGAATGATCGACACCTGCTGGTGGGCGTAGCGCACAAACGCCGGCAACGGCATCTCCGGCGAGAGCTGTTCCCAGTGGCGAGACAGGAAGTGGTCCCACATCACGTCGAGCGTGATCGGCGCAACGCGGCGCGTTTCAGGGCGAAACCACGCTTTCGCTTCCGTCACCTCGGGCAGATTATCAGTGATGACATCAATGCGGCGGTGCATAAAAATCCCGTCGACAACCTCGGGAGAATACGCTTCAGCGGGGTTGCCGCGCACGAAATCGGCCAGCAAATTGCCGGAAAGGGAGCTGTCAGCGAGGTGAGCGAGATGCAGGTGAGCGAGAAAATTCATGCGTTTTATTTGTCCAGTGGCGGCTAGTTGTTGCAGCAAAAGGGTGTGAGCACTAGACTATGCCGCCTGTTTTTAAGTCACGAGTATACGTCATGCGCGTCGCCGATTTCTCCTTTGAACTACCTGAATCCCTGATTGCTCACTATCCCATGCCTGAGCGCAGCAGCTGTCGCTTACTGTCACTGGATGGGCCAACGGGCGAGCTGACGCACGGTACTTTCACCGATTTGCTCGACAAGCTCAACCCTGGCGATCTGCTGGTCTTTAACAATACCCGCGTGATCCCGGCGCGCCTGTTTGGCCGTAAGGCCAGCGGCGGCAAGATTGAAGTGCTGGTCGAACGTATGCTCGATGATAAACGTATTCTGGCACATATTCGCGCTTCCAAAGCGCCGAAGCCGGGCGCGGAGCTGCTGCTGGGTGATGACGAAAGCATCAAGGCGACCATGACCGCGCGCCACGACGCGCTGTTCGAGGTGGCGTTCGACGACGAACGTACGGTGCTCGATATCCTGAACGCCATCGGCCATATGCCGCTGCCGCCGTACATTGAGCGCCCGGACGAAGAGGCCGATCGCGAGCTGTACCAGACCGTCTACAGCCAGAAGCCTGGCGCGGTCGCGGCGCCAACCGCAGGTCTGCACTTTGATGAACCGCTGCTGGAAAAGCTGCGCGCGAAGGGCGTTGAGATGGCGTTTGTGACGCTGCACGTCGGCGCGGGCACCTTCCAGCCGGTGCGCGTGGACAGCATTGAAGACCACATCATGCACTCCGAGTATGCCGAAGTGCCGCAGGATGTGGTGGACGCAGTGCTGGCGGCGAAAGCGCGCGGTAGCCGCGTCGTGGCCGTCGGTACGACGTCCGTGCGTTCACTGGAAAGCGCCGCGCAGGCAGCTAAAAACGGTCTTATCGAGCCGTTCTTTGGCGATACGCAGATCTTCATCTACCCGGGCTATCAGTACAAAGTGATTGACGCGCTGGTGACCAACTTCCATCTGCCTGAATCGACGCTGATTATGCTGGTCTCTGCGTTTGCGGGTTATCAGCATACGATGAATGCGTACAAGTCTGCGGTAGAACAAAAATATCGCTTTTTTAGCTACGGGGACGCGATGTTTATCACGTACAATCCGCTGGCTTTGAATGAGCGTGTCGGGGAATAAGTCCGCGGCACCGTATGACAACGTTGGACTGTTTTTCTGACGTCGGAGAAAAAATGAAATTTGAACTCGATACCACCGATGGCCGCGCGCGTCGCGGTCGCCTGGTGTTTGATCGCGGCGTGGTGGAAACCCCCGCGTTTATGCCTGTGGGCACGTACGGCACCGTAAAAGGGATGACGCCGGAAGAAGTTGAAGCCACGGGCGCACAGATTATCCTCGGCAATACCTTCCACCTGTGGCTGCGTCCAGGTCAGGAGATCATGAAGCTCCACGGCGATCTGCACGATTTTATGCAGTGGAAAGGCCCGATCCTGACCGACTCCGGCGGCTTCCAGGTCTTCAGCCTGGGCGATATCCGCAAGATCACCGAGCAGGGCGTACACTTCCGTAACCCGATCAACGGCGATCCGATTTTCCTCGATCCCGAAAAGTCGATGGAGATTCAGTACGATCTCGGCTCCGACATCGTGATGATCTTCGATGAATGTACGCCGTACCCGGCAGACTGGGACTACGCGAAACGCTCTATGGAGATGTCTCTGCGCTGGGCGAAGCGCAGCCGCGACCGTTTTGACTCCCTGCAGAACAAAAATGCGCTGTTCGGCATCATTCAGGGCAGCGTTTACGAAGATTTACGCGATATCTCTGTTAAAGGTCTGGTAGAGATAGGTTTTGATGGCTACGCTGTCGGCGGTTTGGCTGTGGGTGAGCCGAAGGAAGACATGCACCGCATTCTGGAGCACGTCTGCCCGCAAATCCCGGCGGATAAACCACGATACCTGATGGGTGTGGGTAAACCCGAAGATCTGGTGGAAGGCGTACGTCGCGGCATTGATATGTTCGACTGCGTGATGCCAACCCGCAACGCGCGTAACGGTCATCTGTTCGTTACCGATGGCGTGGTGAAAATCCGTAACGCGAAGCATAAGAGTGACACCAGCCCGCTCGATTCCGAGTGCGATTGCTATACCTGTCGCAATTATTCTCGCGCGTATCTGCATCATCTCGATCGTTGTAATGAGATTTTGGGCGCGCGTCTCAATACGATTCATAATCTTCGCTACTATCAGCGCTTAATGTCTGGTTTACGCAAGGCTATCGAAGAGGGTAAATTAGAGAGCTTCGTGACCGATTTTTACCAACGTCAGGGGCGGGATGTTCCACCGTTGAACGTTGATTAATATTAATAATGAGGGAATTTGAATGAGCTTTTTTATTTCTGATGCGGTAGCGGCAACAGGTGCTCCGGCGCAGGGCAGCCCGATGTCTCTGATCCTGATGCTGGTTGTGTTCGGTCTGATCTTCTACTTCATGATCCTGCGCCCACAGCAGAAGCGTACCAAAGAGCACAAAAAGCTGATGGACTCCATCGCGAAAGGCGATGAAGTGCTGACCAACGGTGGTCTGGTCGGCCGCGTAACCAAAGTGGCTGAAAGCGGCTACATTGCTATCGCCCTGAACGACACCACTGAAGTGGTTATCAAACGTGACTTCGTAGCTGCCGTTCTGCCGAAAGGCACCATGAAGGCGCTGTAATCCCAACTTTTCCCAAAGGGAACTGCCGTGTTAAACCGTTATCCTTTGTGGAAGTACATCATGCTGGTCGTCGTGATTATCGTCGGCCTGCTGTACGCGCTTCCCAACCTGTATGGTGAGGATCCGGCCGTTCAAATCACTGGCGCGCGCGGTGTCGCCGCCAGTGAGCAAACGCTGATCCAGGTCCAGAAAACGTTACAAGAAGAAAAAATTACCGCTAAGTCTGTGGCTCTGGAAGAGGGTGCAATTCTTGCTCGCTTCGACACCACCGACACGCAGCTCCGCGCTCGCGAAGCGCTGATGGGCGTGCTGGGTGACAAATATGTCGTGGCGCTTAACCTTGCTCCTGCAACCCCTCGCTGGCTGGCTGCGCTGAACGCAGAGCCAATGAAGCTGGGTCTTGACCTGCGTGGCGGCGTTCACTTCCTGATGGAAGTGGATATGGATACCGCGCTCGGCAAGCTGCAGGAACAGAATATCGACAGCCTGCGCAGCGATCTGCGCGACAAAGGCATCCCATACACTACCGTGCGTAAAGAAGATAACTACGGCATGAGCATCACGTTCCGCGACAGCGCGGCGCGCGATCAGGCTGTAGATTACCTGACCCAACGTCACCGTGACCTGGTGATCACCTCTCAGGGCAGCAACCAGCTGCGTGCGGTGATGTCCGATGCGCGTCTGAAAGAAGCGCGTGAATATGCCGTTCAGCAGAACATCAACATTCTGCGTAACCGTGTAAACCAGCTGGGCGTGGCTGAGCCGCTGGTACAGCGTCAGGGTGCTGACCGTATCGTGGTTGAACTGCCGGGTATCCAGGATACCGCGCGTGCGAAAGAGATCCTCGGTGCGACCGCGACGCTGGAATTCCGTCTGGTGAACTCCAATGTCGATCAGTCTGCCGCGGCGTCTGGCCGTATTCCGGGTGACTCCGAAGTGAAACAGACCCGTGAAGGTCAGCCGGTTGTGCTGTACAAGCGCGTGATCCTGACCGGTGACCACATCACCGACTCCACTTCAAGCCAGGATGAGTACAACCAGCCGCAGGTTAACATCTCGCTGGATAGCGCGGGTGGTAACATCATGTCTAACTTCACCAAGGACAACATCGGCAAACCGATGGCGACCCTGTTCGTGGAGTACAAAGACAGCGGTAAGAAAGATGCAAACGGTCGTGCGGTGCTGGTGAAAGAGGAAGAGGTGATTAACATCGCCAACATCCAGTCTCGTCTGGGTAACAGCTTCCGTATTACCGGTATTAACAACCCGAACGAAGCGCGTCAGCTTTCGCTGCTGCTGCGTGCCGGTGCGCTGATTGCGCCAATTCAGATTGTTGAAGAACGTACCATTGGTCCAACCCTGGGTATGCAAAACATCCAGCAGGGTCTGGAAGCGTGTCTGGCCGGTCTGGCGGTCTCTATCCTCTTCATGATCTTCTTCTATAAGAAGTTCGGTCTGATTGCGACCTCCGCGCTGATCGCAAACCTGGTGCTGATCATCGGCATTATGTCCCTGCTGCCGGGGGCGACGCTGACCATGCCGGGGATTGCGGGTATCGTTCTGACCCTTGCGGTGGCGGTCGACGCCAACGTACTGATTAACGAACGTATCAAAGAAGAGTTGAGCAACGGTCGCTCTGTCCAGCAGGCGATTGACGAAGGTTATAAAGGCGCGTTCAGCTCTATCTTCGATGCGAACGTAACAACACTGATTAAGGTTCTTATCCTGTATGCAGTGGGTACTGGCGCGATCAAAGGCTTTGCGATTACCACCGGTATCGGTGTCGCAACGTCAATGTTTACCGCTATTGTCGGCACCCGTGCCATCGTGAACCTGCTGTACGGCGGCAAGCGCGTCAAAAAGCTGTCTATCTGAGGAGTGCGTTGTGGCACAGGAATATACTGTTGAACAATTGAACCATGGCCGTAAAGTCTGGGACTTTATGCGCTGGGACTACTGGGCCTTCGGCATTTCAGGTTTACTGCTGATTTTGTCCATCGTCATTATGGGCGTGAAAGGCTTTAACTGGGGTCTCGATTTCACCGGTGGTACGGTCATCGAGATCTCCCTGGAAAAACCGGTCGATATGGACCAGATGCGCGAATCGCTGCAGAAAGCGGGCTTTGAAGAGCCGCTGCTGCAGAACTTCGGCAGCAGCCGCGACATCATGGTGCGTATGCCGCCGGTGCACGATGCCAACGGCAGCCAGGAGCTGGGCAGCAAGGTCGTACAGGTCATTAACGAGACCACCAGCCAGAGCGCGGCGGTCAAGCGTATTGAGTTCGTCGGCCCGAGCGTGGGTGCGGACCTGGCGCAAACCGGCGCCATGGCGCTGCTGGTGGCGCTGATCTCCATCCTGGTGTACGTCGGTTTCCGCTTCGAGTGGCGACTTGCGGCCGGTGTGGTTATCGCCCTGGCGCACGACGTGGTGATCACCATGGGCATACTGTCTCTGTTCCACATTGAGATTGACCTGACCATCGTGGCATCCCTTATGTCCGTAATCGGTTACTCACTGAACGACAGTATCGTGGTATCTGACCGTATCCGTGAAAACTTCCGTAAGATCCGTCGCGGCACGCCGTACGAAATCTTTAACGTGTCGTTGACCCAGACGCTGCATCGTACCTTGATCACCTCCGGTACTACCCTGATGGTGATCCTGATGCTGTTCCTCTTCGGTGGCCCGGTGCTGGAAGGCTTCTCGCTGACCATGCTGATCGGTGTCTCCATCGGTACGGCGTCGTCTATTTACGTGGCGTCCGCTCTGGCACTGAAACTTGGCATGAAGCGCGAGCACCTGCTCCAGCAGAAGGTCGAGAAAGAAGGGGCGGATCAGCCGTCCATTCTGCCGTAAGGCGACGTTTAGCGCGTTATCGGAATCCCGGTCTGTTGACCGGGATTTTTTTTATCTGCTCCTGACAAACACTCCTGACAGTATGCTGTCAGGAGCCCTGCCGTAGACTCCTTCTGAACCCACACAACAGGCAGGAGGATGTATGAAAAGCGTAATTAACTGGTTTGAAATTCCGGTTTCGGATATGGATCGCGCCATCAAATTTTATGAGCAGGTGATGCAGCTCGCGCTGCGTCGCGAGAAAATGGACATTGCCGAGCTGGCGGTTTTCCCGCATGAGGATCCCGCCACCGGAGGAGCGCTGGCAAAATTTGACGGCGTTACGCCCTCTTTGCAGGGCGCTATTATTTACCTGCATACTGACAATCTGGCGGCCACGCTCGATCGCATTGCCTCTGCGGGCGGCGAGTGCGTGTTTGGCCCGCTGGAACTGCCGCATGGTATCGGCACTATCGCACTGTTTACCGACAGCGAGGGTAACCGCGTCGGCCTTCATCAACCTGCCTGAGAGCGAATGACGTTATGACCCGACGCGCTGACCGTTTGTTTCAGATTGTGCAGATCCTGCGGGGCAGGCGTCTGACAACGGCTGCGCATCTGGCGGACCGGCTTGGCGTGTCCGAGCGCACGGTCTACCGCGATATCCGCGACCTGTCGCTTTCCGGCGTCCCGGTGGAAGGCGAGGCGGGAAGCGGATATCGGCTGATGTCGGGTTTTGACCTGCCGCCGCTGATGCTGACAAATAAGGAATCCGAAGCGCTGATGGTCGCGATTCGCCTGCTCAAAACCTGGGGAGGTGAATCGCTGTCGCGCGAGCTGGAGTCGGCCCAGGAGAAGGTGCTTGCTATTCTGCCCGAGGAGAGCCGCAGAAAGGCGGAGCAGACGCGGATCTACGCCCCGGATTTTTGCATGCAAAGCCACTCCCGCAGCGATTTTGACATGATTCACCAGGCGATTTCCGCTCAGCGCGTATTGGCGCTGCATTATCGTGATGAAGCCGGGCTACTCTCAAAACGTGAGGTGCAACCGCTGGGGTTGTTCTTCTGGGGAGAGCGCTGGCTGCTGGCGGCATGGTGTGAACGGCGCGATGACTACCGCTGTTTCCGGCTCGACCGGTGTCTCAATGTTGTAATGACGGAGAGGCGGTTCAGTGAGAGTGCGGACAGGTCTTTGGCGGATTTTTTGCGCAAGGTGAAGCAGTAAAAAGCCGGGTGGCGAGGTAAAAGCAAAACGGCAACGATGTTGCCGTTTTTTGTGTTTGCACCCTCTCCCATGGGAGAGGGAAGGGGTGAGGGCACCAGCCCGCACAATCCCGCACTGATTAGAAGTTGTAACCCACGACCAGGTAACCACCCCAGCCGGTAGAGCGGACGCTAAAGTCGCCGTTACCGAAGTTCAGGCTCGCGTCGTCGTTCCACTGGCCACCGTTGTGCCAGTAACGCGCAACAACAGAGTAGTGCCAGTGATCGTAGTTCAGCGCCAGGATGTGGCTGGAGGCGATGGAATCGTTGGTACGCGCTTTCTTGCCGTTCAGGTCACGGAAATCGTCGTCGCCCAGGTCTGAGCCCCAGTCAAAGTTAGTGAAACCGATGTAGCTCAGATTACCGCCCCACAGCTGGGTAATTGGCACGAAGTATTTCACTTTGAAACGGTAGCCGTCCCACTCGTTTTCATTCGCTGCGCCGTAGTTCTGCCACTGGTATTTTGCATACACGTTCAGGGACAGGCTCATCGGCAGGCCGGTGTCAATGTCAGTACCCAGACCCATATACCAGGTGCTCTGACGACCGGACTTATTGCGGCCCATGTCGTAGATGTAGTTGTTCGCGAAGTACCACTCTTTGAACGGACCAAACGCCAGGCTGGTACCGGTCAGTTTGTCGATGGAGAAGCGCGGTTCAATCTCCATGAACAGTGGGGAACCGTGGTTCCAGATACCTTTTGCATCGGTGTTACCACCGAAGAACACAGGCGCATCCATATAGCCGTAGAAATCAAACCAGTCTTTCTTGGCGAACGCTTCATATTCCAGGTAGGTATCGTTGCGGATCTGCGGTCCGAAACGGGTGTGGTAGCTGCCTACCACGTTAACGCTCTGGTGCCACCAGTCGGAGAGGTATTGTGGTTTCTCGTTTTCCGCTGCGTTAACAGTGAAAGAGGAGGACAGTGCCAGAACTGCACCGGCTGCGAGTAATGTTTTTTTCATAATCATGCCACTGATTGAAATTCCCTTCCGGGAGTGAAAAATGCGCGAATTGCGTTTCTAAATATTTCGTGTTTCTGCGGTGCCTATTATAGGAATCCCTGCTCACAAAAATATGTGTTGTTTCACATATCTCTCACACGCGTAATCGATTGCGTTCACGTTTGCGTACTTTAAACGGCCGGGATTGTAGCGGCAATCATTTCTGTTGCCAATCCATACGAAATGTAAATGTTAGCGGAGTGACATTTCACTCCGCTCAAAAGGAAGGGATTACTGCGCGGCAGGTTGGATGTCGTGAATGCGGATAAAGCCTAACTGCTCAGGCGTAAGTCCGCTTAGCTGAAGTGGAATATCCACATCGCTGGGCGCTAACACGCTGGCCGGAGCGGTGAACAGCTGGTTCTTCACGTTCACCTCCTGGTAGCTCTCCGTGGTGCCCTGGATCTGGCCCCACTCTACGGTGCCGCTGAAGGCGGGCAGCGGCTCGTTGGACTCACCGTGAATACGTAATGTTGCGCGCGTACCATCCGCATTCGCCGCCACATTCACCAGAGACATCTTCAGCGTGCCAATCTGGCTATTAAGCAGGGCAGGCGTATTCGCTCCAGGCAGCAGATATACCCCGCTGGTGGATTTGGCGTTCAGCGCGTTTTGCTGGGTGATCTTCACCGTTTCTTTGTTCAGTTTGTCCATCGCCGTGTTGAGCGTATTCACGCTTTGTTTCATCTGGCGGACTTCGGTTTGCTGTGCACAGGCACTAAGGGTGAAGAGGCTCCCCACCAGTAAAATTTTCAGGTAACGTCTTGTCATAGCGTTTATTCCTTGAAATGACGGATCCCCATAATGGTAGCCAGCAACGTACCGCCAGACATAGATCCTTTATCTCAAAAGCTCCTCCTTTGTTGTCAGGCCAGATCAGGGTAAAATGAAAATCAGTTAACCAGATAACAGGGATACCGTATGCATTGCCCATTCTGCTCCGCTGTGGATACCAAAGTCATCGACTCTCGCCTTGTGGGCGAAGGGTCTTCTGTACGCCGTCGTCGGCAGTGTCTGGTGTGCAACGAGCGTTTCACGACCTTTGAGGTTGCAGAGCTGGTAATGCCGCGCGTGGTAAAAAGTAACGACGTGCGCGAGCCGTTTAACGAAGAGAAACTGCGCAGTGGAATGCTGAAGGCCCTCGAAAAACGGCCCGTCAGCGCGGATGATGTCGAAATGGCGTTAAACCACATTAAATCTTACCTGCGTGGCCTGGGCGAGCGTGAAGTGCCGAGCAAAATGATCGGCAACCTGGTGATGGAGCAGCTGAAAAAGCTCGATAAGGTCGCCTATATCCGCTTCGCCTCTGTCTACCGCAGTTTCGAAGATATCAAAGAGTTTGGCGAAGAGATCGCCCGCTTACAGGATTAAGCCCATGCAGGATGAGAAGTACATGGCGCGAGCCATGAAGCTGGCGCAGCGCGGTCGTTTTACCACCCATCCTAACCCCAACGTCGGGTGCGTTATCGTGAAAGATGGCGAGATCGTGGGGGAAGGGTTTCACTATCGCGCAGGCGAGCCGCATGCTGAAGTGCATGCCCTGCGTATGGCGGGGGAGAAAGCGCGAGGCGCGACGGCCTACGTGACGCTGGAGCCCTGCAGCCACCACGGGCGCACGCCGCCGTGCTGTGAAGCGCTGATTGCGGCAGGGGTTTCGCGCGTGGTCGCCGCTATGCAGGATCCTAACCCGCAGGTGGCGGGCCGCGGCCTGTATCGTCTGCAACAGGAAGGGATCGACGTCAGCCACGGCCTGATGATGCAAGATGCGGAAGCCATCAACAAAGGCTTTCTGAAGCGCATGCGCACCGGCTTCCCGTTTATTCAGCTTAAGCTGGGCGCCTCGCTGGACGGCCGTACGGCAATGGCGAACGGTGAAAGCCAGTGGATCACCTCGCCGCAGGCAAGGCGCGATGTGCAACGTCTGCGCGCGCAAAGCCATGCTATCCTCACCAGCAGTGAAACCGTTCTGGCTGACGATCCGGCCATGACCGTGCGCTGGGATGAGCTGAATGCCGATACCCAGGCGCTTTATCCGCAGGAGAACCTGCGCCAGCCGCTGCGTATTATTATTGATAGCCAGAACCGCGTGACCCCGGCGCACCGCATCGTGCAGCAGCCGGGTGAAACCTGGATTGCGCGCACCAAAGAAGATACGCGCGAATGGCCGGAAGGCGTGCGCAGCATTATGGTGCCGGAGCATAACGGACATCTGGATCTCGTGGTGCTGATGATGTTGCTCGGCAAGCAGCAGGTGAACAGTATCTGGGTCGAAGCCGGTCCGACGCTCGCCGGCGCGCTGCTCCAGGCGGGGCTGGTGGATGAACTGCTCGTCTACGTTGCGCCTAAACTGTTAGGTCACGACGCGCGCGGCCTGTTTGTGCTGCCTGGCCTTGAAAAACTGGCCGATGCACCGCAACTCACATTCAGCGAGATTCGTCCGGTGGGTCCGGATGTCTGCCTCCATTTAACGACAGCGTAATTGCTCCCGAAATAGGGAAGCAGTGCGCAAAGTATTATGATAAAATCCGCCCCCCTGCGGGGCCAAATGAACCCGTAAAGGAAGAGTATGAACATTATTGAAGCTGCTGTAGCTACCCCGGACGCTCGCGTCGCCATCACCATTGCGCGTTTCAACAACTTCATCAACGATAGCCTGCTGGAAGGTGCGATTGACGCCCTGAAACGTATCGGCCAGGTTAAAGATGACAACATTACCGTTGTTTGGGTTCCAGGCGCTTATGAACTGCCACTGGCGGCGGGCGCGCTGGCGAAAACCGGTAAATACGACGCGGTGATTGCGCTGGGTACCGTTATTCGTGGCGGCACTGCGCACTTCGAATACGTTGCGGGCGGTGCAAGCAACGGTCTGGCACACGTTGCGCAGGATGCTGAAATTCCTGTCGCGTTCGGCGTGCTGACCACCGAAAGTATTGAACAAGCCATCGAACGTGCTGGCACCAAAGCCGGTAACAAAGGTGCAGAAGCTGCACTGACCGCGCTTGAAATGATCAATGTATTGAAAGCCATTAAGGCCTGATTTTTTTGTAAGGGGAATTCCGTGAAACCTGCTGCTCGTCGCCGCGCCCGTGAATGTGCCGTCCAGGCACTTTACTCCTGGCAGTTGTCCCAGAACGACATCGCTGATGTTGAATACCAGTTCCTGTCAGAACAGGACGTGAAAGACGTTGACGTTCTGTACTTCCGTGAACTGCTGTCGGGAGTGGCGACTAATAGCGCGTATCTCGATGGCCTGATGAAGCCATACCTGTCCCGTCTGCTCGAAGAGCTGGGCCAGGTGGAAAAAGCAGTGTTGCGTATCGCGCTGTTTGAGCTGTCTAAACGTGATGATGTGCCGTACAAAGTGGCCATCAACGAAGCGATCGAACTGGCGAAAACCTTCGGCGCTGAAGACAGCCACAAGTTCGTTAACGGCGTACTTGATAAAGCCGCACCTGCGATCCGTCCCCACAAAAAGTGATCCGCAAACCGGAGTTCTGCATTGCCTGACGGGCAGTGCGGCTCCGGTTTTTTCTTTTATTTGCTGAGGCATAACGTATGGCATGCGGCGAATTCTCCCTGATTGCCCGTTATTTCGACCGTGTCAGAACCTCTCGTCTTGATGTTGAAACCGGCATTGGCGATGACTGTGCACTTCTCAATATTCCTGAAAAGCAGACGCTGGCAATCAGCACCGACACCTTAGTGTGCGGACGTCATTTCTTACGTGATATCGATCCTGCCGATCTGGCGTATAAAGCGCTGGCGGTCAACGTCAGCGATCTGGCGGCAATGGGCGCCGACCCGGCCTGGCTGACGCTGGCCCTGACGCTGCCGGAGGTGGATGAAGCCTGGCTTGAAGCGTTCAGCGATGCGCTGTTTGAACAGCTGAACTACTACGATATGCAGCTGATTGGCGGCGATACGACTGCCGGGCCGCTGTCGATGACCCTGGCGATCCACGGCTATGTGCCGCTCGGTCGCGCGCTGAAGCGCTCGGGCGCTAAACCGGGCGACTGGATCTACGTGACCGGGACGCCGGGAGACAGCGCGGCAGGGCTGGCGATCCTTCAGGATCGCTTAAACGTGAAGGACGCTGACGATGCGGCGTATCTGGTGAAGCGCCACCTGCGCCCGACACCACGTATTCTGCACGGTCAGGCGCTGCGCGAGCGGGCCAGTTCGGCTATCGATCTCTCTGACGGTCTCATCTCGGACCTCGGCCATATCCTGAAGGCCAGCGGGGTGGGCGCGCGCGTTGACCTGGATCTGTTCCCGCTGTCGGAGCAACTGCTTCGCCATGTGGAGCCTGAGCAGGCGCTGCGCTGGGCGCTCTCCGGTGGGGAAGACTACGAGTTGTGCTTCACGGTGCCAGAGCTGAACCGTGGAACGCTGGACGTGGCATTGGCCCATCTTGGCGCAAAGTTTACCTGCATCGGTCAGATCATGCCGGAGAGTGAAGGGCTGAAGTTTGTGAAAGACGGTGCGCCCGTTACGCTGGACTGGAAAGGGTACGATCACTTCGGGTAAGTTTGTGCGCTCAGCATTGCCGGGGAAGCGTACGCCACCCGGCAAGTGTTTACTTAAACCCCACCACCGGATGCTGCTGATACGGCGTCTCCAGCTCGGCTACCTGCTCCGGCGTCAGCGATAAATCCACCGCGCTTAACAACTCGTCCAGCTGTTCTTCCCGCGATGTACCAATAATCGGTGCGGCGACACCCCGCTTGCCCAGCAGCCACGCCAGCGCCACCTGCGCGCGCGTTGCGCCGATATCGTCGGCGATCCCGGCTAAACGTTCGGCAATCAGCGCATCGCTGGCTTCGGTACCGGAATAAAGATTTTTACCCACTTCATCCGATACCAGCCGCGCCGTGGTTTCTCCCCACGGACGGGTTAAGCGTCCGCGCGCCAGCGGGCTCCACGGGATCACCGCCACGCCTTCCTGGTAGCAGAGCGGCAGCATCTCGCGTTCTTCTTCCCGGTAAATCAGGTTGTAGTGATCCTGCATGGTGACAAAGCGCGCCCAGCCGTGCTGCGCCTGGAGATCGAGCGCCTGAGCAAACTGAGATGCGTGCATTGACGACGCGCCGATATAGCGCGCTTTACCCGCTTTCACGACATCGTTCAGCGCTTCAAGCGTCTCTTCAATTGGCGTGTTGTAATCCCAGCGGTGAATTTGCAGCAGGTCGACGTAATCCATGTTCAGGCGTCTGAGGCTGTCATCAATGGAGCGCAGGATCTGCGCGCGAGAGAGGCCTTCAGCCAGATCGCCTGACGGGTAATACACCTTGGTGGCGACCACAATCTCATCCCGACGAGCAAAATCACGCACAGCGCGGCCCACAATCTCTTCGCTGCTGCCGTCAGAGTAGCTGTTGGCGGTATCGAAGAAGTTGATGCCGCCGTCTATGGCGCTCTTGATGATAGGGCGGCTGCTCTCTTCCGGCAGCGTCCAGGCGTGATTTCCCCGGTCAGGCTCGCCAAAGGTCATGCAGCCCAGGCAAAGCCGGGACACCCTGAGGTCCGTTTTTCCTAATGTCGTGTATTGCATGGTTCCGCTCCTGCTGTTTAAACAATACGTTTAAGCATAGCAGGAGCGGAAAAGGGGAGGGATCAGGCCAGCCAGCTGCGGATTCTGGCTTCGATACCGGCGGCGTCCAGGCCGATGTCGGCACGCGCCTCGTCCTGTGTGCCTTGCGGGATGAAGTGGTCCGGCAGGCCGAGGTTCAGCACCGGAACCAATTTACGGTTCGCCATCAGTACCTCGTTAACGCCGCTGCCCGCACCGCCCATGATGGCGTTCTCTTCCAGCGTGACCAGCACGTCGTGGCTTTCCGCCATGCTCAGAATCAGAGATTCATCGAGCGGCTTCACAAAGCGCATATCCACCAGCGTCGCGTTCAGGGTTTCAGCGACTTTTGCCGCTTCCGGCATCAGCGTACCAAAGTTCAGGATCGCCACTTTTTCGCCGCGACGTTTCACCAGACCTTTACCGATCTCCAGTTTTTCCAGCGGCTGAAGTTCAACGCCAAGGGCATTGCCGCGTGGATAACGTACCGCGCAGGGGCCGTCCTGATAGTGGTAGCCGGTATACAGCATCTGACGACACTCGTTTTCGTCGCTTGGCGTCATGATGACCATGTCCGGGATGCAGCGCAGGAAGGAGAGATCAAACGCCCCCTGGTGCGTCTGGCCGTCGGCCCCCACGATGCCCGCGCGATCGATAGCAAACAGCACCGGCAGCTTCTGGATGGCAACGTCATGGATCACCTGGTCGTAGGCGCGCTGCAGGAAGGTGGAGTAAATCGCCACCACCGGCTTGTAGCCGCCAATCGCCAGGCCCGCCGCGAAGGTGACCGCGTGCTGCTCGGCAATGGCGACGTCGAAATACTGGTCCGGGTATTTTTTGGAGAACTCGACCATGCCGGAGCCTTCACGCATGGCAGGCGTAACCGCCATCAGCTTGTGATCTTTTGCCGCCGTCTCGCACAGCCAGTCGCCAAAGATTTTTGAGTAGCTCGGCATTCCGCCGCTGCTTTTCGGCAGGCAGCCGCTGGTATGGTCGAACTTTGGCACCGCGTGGAAGGTGATCGGATCTTTCTCCGCCGGTTCGTAGCCACGCCCTTTTTTAGTCATGATGTGCAGGAACTGCGGGCCTTTCAGGTCGCGCATGTTTTTAAGCGTGGTCACCAGACCCAGCACATCGTGCCCGTCCACCGGGCCGATATAGTTAAAGCCCAGCTCTTCGAACAGCGTGCCCGGTACGACCATGCCTTTGATGTGTTCTTCGGTACGCTTGAGCAGCTCTTTGATCGGCGGCACGCCGGAGAAAACTTTTTTCCCGCCTTCCCGCAGGGAGGAGTAAAGCTTGCCGGAAAGCAGCTGCGCCAGATGGTTGTTCAGCGCGCCGACGTTCTCGGAGATCGACATTTCGTTATCGTTGAGGATAACCAGCATGTCCGGCTTGATATCGCCCGCGTGGTTCATGGCTTCAAAAGCCATCCCGGCGGTGATCGCCCCGTCGCCAATCACGCAGACGGTGCGGCGCTGCTTGTTCTCTTTCTCGGCGGCAACGGCAATACCGATGCCCGCGGAAATGGAGGTTGAGGAGTGGCCGACGCTCAGCACGTCATACTCGCTCTCACCGCGCCACGGGAACGGGTGCAGGCCGCCCTTCTGACGAATGGTGCCAATTTTATCGCGACGTCCGGTCAGAATTTTGTGCGGATAGGCCTGGTGGCCCACGTCCCAGATAAGCTGATCGAACGGCGTGTTATAGACGTAATGCAACGCCACGGTCAGCTCAACCGTGCCAAGCCCGGAGGCGAAGTGGCCGCTGGAGCGGCTAACGCTGTCGAGCAGGTAGCGACGCAGCTCGTCACACAGCTTCGGCAGACTCTCTTTCGGCAACAGACGTAACTCCTGGGTGGAGTCAACTAACGCCAGTGTCGGGTATTTGGCAATATCAAAACTCATCAAAGGCTCATCGAGATATATAGTTTATTTATCACGCTGGATTATATAGTCCGCTAGCGCTTCCAGTGCCGAGGTATCCAGCGATTGCGCGGCCAGCTCATTCAGCGACTGGCGGGCATCGTCAATCAGATCCCGGGCTTTACGTTGGGCTTGCTCAAGACCCAGCAGGGCGGGATAGGTACTTTTGCCAAGCTGCTGGTCCGCACCCTGACGTTTACCCAATGTTGCAGTATCGCCCACCACATCCAGAATGTCATCCTGAACCTGGAATGCCAGACCGATACTTTCTGCATATCTGTCCAGAATCGGCAAGGCTTTGCGCCCTTGCTCACCCGCGCTCAGCGCGCCCAGGCGAACGGCGGAACGAATAAGCGCGCCCGTCTTATGGCGATGAATACGCTCCAGCTGTTCCAGATTAACCTGACGTCCTTCCGCTTCAAGATCCAGCGCCTGACCGCCGCACATGCCGGCCACGCCGCTGGCCATTGCCAGTTCGGAGATCATCGCCAGGCGGTCGCGGTCGGCCACTTCCGCCATCGGCGCATCACTGAGAATCGAGAACGCCAGCGTCTGCAAGGCATCGCCCGCCAGAATGGCATTCGCCTCGCCAAACTTAATGTGGCAGGTTGGCTGACCCCGGCGCAGATCGTCGTCGTCCATCGCCGGGAGATCGTCGTGGATCAGCGAGTAGGCATGGATGCACTCCACGGCGGCTGCCGGGGCGTCCAGCGTATTATCGCTGATGCCAAACATATTGCCCGTGGCATACACCAGGAACGGACGCAGGCGTTTTCCCCCTAAGAGTGCGCCATAGTGCATGGCTTCAACCAGTGGAGTGTTCTGAAAAGGCTGCGGCTCAATAAAACGGCGTAGGGCGTCGTTGGCGCGAACGACGCGCGCCTGAAGCGCGTTGGTAAAATCCATTTACTCGGCGTCCGGTGTGAATGGCGTGGTTTTAGCGTCTTCGCTGTCGGAAAGCAGGATCTGCACACGCTGCTCGGCCTGCTGGAGTTTTACCTGCCCCTGGCGCGCAAGCTGCACACCGCGCTCAAATTCGTTGAGGGCGTCTTCCAGCGGTAAATCGCCGCTCTCGAGGCGGGTAACAATCTGCTCAAGCTCACTCAGCGCAGTTTCAAAACTGGCCGGTGCGTCGTTCTTCTTCGGCATAGTGAATTAACTCTTATATTCTTCGCCCCAACATGGTAACGGACTCGGGGCAATTATCAAATAACGCGAGTGGCGCGATGGTGGTATACTTGCGCGCCTGGATGCAGCCACGGGTGTGGGCTGCTGTATCATTTTCCACTACAAGCCTTTATAAGCTTGCCTAAGAAACATTGCCGCCATGAAGTTTATCATTAAATTGTTCCCTGAAATCACCATCAAAAGCCAATCTGTGCGTTTGCGCTTTATTAAAATTCTCACCGGGAACATTCGTAACGTATTAAAACACTACGACGAAACGCTCGCCGTGGTGCGTCACTGGGACCACGTTGAAGTCCGCGCGAAAGACGAAAGCAAACGCCTTGATATTCGCGACGCGCTGACCCGTATTCCAGGTATTCACCATATTCTGGAAGTGGAAGACGTTCCGTTCAGCGATATGCACGATATCTTCGAAAAGGCGCTGGTACAGTACCGCGACCAGATCGAAGGCAAAACCTTCTGCGTGCGCGTGAAGCGTCGCGGTAAGCACGAGTTCAGCTCGATTGAAGTTGAGCGCTACGTTGGCGGCGGTCTGAACCAGCACGTTGAGACGGCGCGCGTGCGCCTGACTAACCCGGACGTCACCGTTAACCTTGAGATCGAGAACGATCGTCTGCTGCTGGTTAAGGGCCGTTATGAAGGTATTGGCGGTTTCCCGATCGGCACGCAGGAAGATGTGCTGTCGCTGATCTCAGGCGGCTTCGACTCCGGCGTCTCCAGCTATATGCTGATGCGTCGCGGCTGCCGCGTGCACTACTGCTTCTTCAACCTGGGCGGCGCGGCGCATGAAATTGGCGTTCGTCAGGTGGCGCATTACCTGTGGAACCGCTTCGGCAGCTCCCACCGCGTGCGTTTTGTGGCGATCAACTTTGAGCCGGTAGTGGGCGAAATCCTTGAAAAAGTGGATGACGGCCAGATGGGCGTCATCCTCAAACGTATGATGGTTCGCGCGGCGTCCAAAGTCGCCGAACGTTACGGCGTGCAGGCGCTGGTCACCGGCGAAGCGCTGGGCCAGGTCTCCAGCCAGACGCTGACCAACCTGCGTCTGATCGACAACGTATCAGATACGCTGATCCTGCGTCCGCTGATCTCCCACGATAAAGAGCACATCATCGACCTGGCGCGTGAAATCGGCACCGAAGACTTTGCCCGCACCATGCCGGAATACTGCGGCGTGATCTCAAAAAGCCCGACCGTCAAGGCAGTGAAGGCGAAGATCGAAGCGGAAGAAGAGAACTTCGATTTCAGCATCCTGGAAAGAGTGGTGGCAGAAGCGTCCAACATCGACATCCGCGAGATTGCCCAGCAGACCGAGCAGGAAGTGGTTGAAGTGGAAACCGTGAGCGGTTTCGGTGCGAACGATGCGATTCTGGATATCCGCTCCATTGACGAGCAGGATGACAAGCCGCTGAAGGTTGAAGGCGTAGAGGTGGTTTCTCTGCCGTTCTACAAGCTGAGCACTAAGTTTGGCGACCTCGATCAGAGCAAAACGTATCTGCTGTGGTGTGAGCGCGGGGTGATGAGCCGCCTGCAGGCGCTGTACCTGCGCGAGCAGGGATTCGCGAATGTGAAGGTGTATCGTCCGTAGCGTGCGGCCTGGTGCCCTCACATTAAAAACGGCAACCAAAGGTTGCCGTTTTGCTTTTACCTCGCACCACCCGGCTTTTTTTATGCACTACTCTTCATAGTAATTATAAATCCCCGCCGGCATCACCAGCGACGACGCCACTTCGTAGGCCTTCTCCCGCCCGACCAGCAGATCAATTATCTTTAAGCCAAAATCAATCGCGGTGCCGGGGCCCTGGCTGGTCAGCAGGTTGACGCGCGGATCCCAGACGACGCGTTTATCCACCCAATGATCTTCCGGGATCGTATCCTTAAGCCCCGGGAAGCCGGTCATATTGCCGATGGGGAAGATATCGTGCGGAATCAGAACTGTTCCAGCGGCGGCACAAATTGCCGCGACGATGCGGCCGGACAGATGAAACTGACGCACGGTTTCAACCAGCAGCGGGCTGTCGCGGAAACATTCCGCGCCTTTTAAGCCGCCGGGCAGGACGATGATGTCGTAATCGCCGTCAGCAACCTGGACAAGCGGTGCGTCTGCCAGGATTTTCACCCCTCGTGAACAGGTGATTGCCAGATTGCCGTCGCTGGCTACGCTGGCGGTTGTTACCTTAATGCCGCCACGTACCATTAAATCAATAGTGGTGACCGCTTCCATCTCTTCGCTACCAGGAGCGAGGCAAATCAGTGCCGACGCGCTCATATTCACTCTCCTTACGTTTAACCAGGTCATACAGACGGGCGTTTTCCGGCACGGCGATGCCGTGCGAGCGGGCGCGCTTTAGCAGATAGCCGGTAATGTAATCTATCTCCGTATGGCGTAATGCCCGAACGTCCTGCAGCATCGAGGAGATGTTCTCAGCCGTACTCTCAATAACCTGCTCGACATAACAGCGTAAATCCTCTGCTGAGGTGTGCAGGCCTTCTCGCTCAATGACCGACGCGACTTCTGCACACAGGGACGCCACCTCCTGCGGATGGTTTTTCAGTTCCCCGTTCGGGCAGTTCCACAGCGCCGTCAGCGGATTGATCACGCAGTTTACGGCCAGCTTGCGCCACAGCTGAGGGCGGATGTTGTTGTGCCAGGCGACGTCCGGCAAGACCTTTTGCAGAACATCGGCCAGATAGCTGTAGTCGCCATCCTGTGTTCTGGCCGGGCCGATGTGCGTCACGCCGCTGGCGACATGCACGATAATAGTCCCGTCGCGACGCGCAGCGTGGGTGGTGGTCGCCATTAGCAGAGGCTGCGGGACGCTTTTCAGCTCATCAAGGGTTCCCATACCGTTATGCAGCAGCAGAATGGGGGACGTGGGGGGGAGCTGCGCGGCCAGAGTCTTAACCGCATCTGAGACCTGCCACGCCTTGAGCGTCACCAGCAACAGGTCGCTTTGCGCCAGGAAATCAGGATCGTTTGCGGTGAGGGATTCGTTAAAAATGCTTCCGTCTTCACCAATCAGGTTGACACTGCAATAGGGCTGGGGCACGCGCAGCCAGCCCTGAACCTCATGTCCGTGCTTGCACAGCGCGGTCAGCCACAGCTGGCCGAGCGCTCCGCATCCGAGCACCGTAATTTTCATTGTTCCTCCTCACCTGCAACTGCGCCAGGTGTTACAGCTTAATTATACAGCTAAGCTTCTGTTGAGTTATGCCTCGTAGCGGGTATTATGCAACGCAACAAAAGTGAAGGGAGAAGAAAAGATGCCATCTTTCGATATTGTTTCCGAAGTTGATATCCAGGAAGTTCGCAACGGCGTTGAGAACGCAACCCGCGAAGTTGAGTCACGTTTCGATTTTCGCGGCGTTGAGGCGTCGTTTGAGCTGAACGACGCAAATAAGACCATTAAGGTGCTGAGCGAGTCTGATTTCCAGGTGAATCAGCTGCTCGACATTCTGCGCGCCAAGCTGTTAAAACGCGGCATCGAAGGAACGTCTCTGGACGTGCCGGACGAGTTTGTCCACAGCGGTAAGAACTGGTTTGTAGAAGCCAAACTGAAGCAGGGCATCGAGAGCGCGGTGCAGAAGAAGATCGTTAAGCTTATCAAAGACAGCAAGCTGAAGGTGCAGGCGCAGATCCAGGGCGAAGAAATTCGCGTGACCGGTAAATCTCGCGACGATCTCCAGTCCGTGATGGCACTGGTGCGCGGCGGGGATTTAGGACAGCCGTTCCAGTTTAAAAACTTCCGCGATTAAGACAAAAAAGCCCGGTTCAACCGGGCTTTTTTTCACGCTTTGAGCGCCTGCTCGATCTCAAAGCGGTTGGTCACTTTGCTGTCAATTTTGACATAAGCGCTGCGCTCTTCGGGGACAATCAGCACCTCTGTGACCCCTTCTTTTCCTTCCAGACGCTGCTTCAGCGCGTCGCTAATCTCCACGTCATCCGGGATTTCTACCCGCAGGCTGCTCACGTAGCGTGGCTCTTTCATGGTGCTGGCGACCAGCAGCCAGACTGTTGCCAGCAGCGCGCCCGCGAGAAACACGGTTTGTGAATCAAACAGGCCGTCGACCCAGCCGCCGAGCGATCCGCCGATCGCCACGCCGAGGAACTGGCTGGTGGAATAAATGCCCATTGCCGTGCCTTTGTAACCGGCGGGGGACTCTTTGCTGATCAGCGACGGCAGCAGCGCTTCCATCAGATTAAACGCCAGGAAGAACAGCTGCACGCCTGCGATCAGCTCCCAGAAGTGCGGGCCAGCGCCCCACAGCACAATCTCGGCAATCAGCAGTAACGCCACGCAGCCCACGAAGACGCGCTTCATTTTGCGCTTCACTTCGGCGTAGATGATGAACGGCACGACAGAGACAAACGAGATTAGCATCGTGACCAGATAAATTTTCCAGTGCTCGGCCGCCGGGAAACCTGCTGCGGCAAGCTGGCCGGGCAGGGCGACGAAGGTGGACATCAGCAGAATATGCAGGCACATAATGCCGAAGTTAAGCTTTAGCAGACGCGGCTCGGCGATGACTTTGCTAAAGCAGCCTTTAACCATCCCGGATTCACGGTTAAGGACGTGATTTTTACTGTCTGGCACAACCCACAGGGTGAGTGCGATCCCGATAGTCGCCAGCACCGCAATCATCCAGAACAGGGCATGCAGACCCAGTTTGTGCGTAATGATGGGACCGAGCACCATCGCAATCGCAAACGTTACGCCAAAGCTCACGCCGATGAACGCCATCGCTTTGGTGCGGTTTTGCTCGCGGGTTAAATCTGACAGTAGCGCCATCACCGCGGCGGCAATCGCGCCGGATCCCTGCAGGGCGCGGCCTAAAATAATGCCCCAGATGGAGTGGGAGAGGGCGGCAATAACGCTCCCGAGCACAAAGACCAGCAGCCCGCCTACAATCAGCGGCTTGCGGCCCACCCGATCAGAGAGCAGGCCAAAGGGGATCTGGAACACCGCCTGCGCCAGACCGTAAATGCCAATAGCAAGGCCAATCAGCGCTTCGCTGGCACCCTGTAACGCCATGCCGTACGTGGTCAGAACGGGCAGGACCATAAACATGCCAAGCATCCGCAGCGAGAAAACAGTCCCTAAACCCCAGGTCGCACGCAGCTCGCCCGGCGTCATTTTATAATCGTTCATTACCACCTCAATTTAAAAGCAGGCCATAGTGTAGTGCGGGGAAGGGGCGGGGTAAATAAAGGCTTATTTAACAAATATTACATGCGTAATTAATAGATTTCATGAATAAAAAAGGGTGCCGAAGCACCCTTTTCATCATCACATAAACTTACCAGACGTAAGTCAGCAGGTTTTGCGAGTCCGGCACCATGAAGTCTACGGACATCATCACGGACAGGGAGGTGATGGCGACAATCGAGAACACAAACAGCTTGCGTGCCCAGACTTTGTCATCTTCCACCTTGTAGCCGCGCAGGGCCATGCCGAGCCACCAGACGCTCACCGCGGCCGCTACCACCAGATATTTATATCCGGCGTAACCACCCAGAGAAAGCATCAGCGTTGCCACGGCAAAAGCGATGATGTAGAGCGTGATGTGGTTCTTGGCAACTGAAATGCCCTTCACGACCGGCAGAACCGGAATGTTCGCTGCCTGATAATCCTTGAAGCGGAAAATCGCGATGGCATAGGAGTGCGGCATCTGCCACAGGCTAAAGATAGCCAGCAGGATGAGCGCACCGCTGTCGAACTCGTTCGTGACGGCGCAGTAGCCAATCACCGGCGGCGCAGCGCCGGAAAGAGAACCAATCAGCGTGCCATAGACGGAGTGACGCTTCATATACAGGCTGTAGACGCCTACATACACCACGAACCCCATCACCCCCAGCCAGCAGGCCAGCGGGTTAGCACCAAACCACAGCAGCATAAAGCCAGCAATACCCAGCAAGGTGGCGTACACCAGCGAGACGGAAGGGGCAATCAGGCCTTTAACCAGCACCCGATTCTTGGTCCTTTCCATCTTCTTGTCGATATCCATGTCGATGTAGTTGTTAAATACACAACCGGACGCAACCACCAGTGACACACCGACCAGCGTGTAAATAAAGAGGGTGTAATCAATGCTGCCTTTAGAGGCCAGCAGGAACCCTCCGATTACGGAGATCAGGTTGCCAAAGATGATGCCTGGTTTCGTGACTTGCAGGTATTGCTTAAACATACTCGCCGCTCTTAGTGAACCATCATGTTGTAGTTGAGGTTCCACATAATCCAGATGGAACCGACTACCAGGATAGCGATGATAATCACGGTAAAGATAAAGGCAGTCATATTCCAGCCTTCATCGGACTTGGTGTTCATGTGCAGGAAGCAAACCAGATGCACCAGAATCTGAATCACCGCGGTCACCAGGATTGCTCCCAGGATAACCGGCTTGGACGCAGAACCGCTCATCACCATCCAGAACGGGATCACCGTCAGGATGATCGACAGGATGAAACCTGTCATGTAGGTTTTTACGCTGCCGTGGGAAGCGCCATGATCGTTAGAATGACTCATTACATCGCCCCCATCAGATAGACAACAGAGAACACGCAGATCCATACCACGTCCAGGAAGTGCCAGAACAGGCTCAGGCACATGATACGGGTACGGTTAGTGCTGGTCAGGCCGCGGCGGGAGATCTGGAACATCAGTACTGCCATCCAGATCAGACCCGAGGTCACGTGCAGACCGTGGGTACCCACCAGCGCGAAGAACGCGGACAGGAAGCCACTGCGATCCGGACCGAAGCCTTCCATAATCAGGTGGTGGAATTCATAGATTTCCATCCCGATAAAGCCAGCACCAAACAGCCAGGTCAACGCCAGCCAGGAGACAACCTGGCTCTTGTTGTTTTTGTACATGGCGATAGCCGCCATGCCGTAGGTGATGGAGCTGAATAACAGCAGTGCAGTTTCAACCAGAACGAACGGCAGTTCAAAAATGTCCTTGCCGGTCGGGCCGCCCGCTGTGCCGTTCACCAGAACGGCATAGGTCGCGAACAGACAGCAGAACAGAATGCAGTCGCTCATCAGGTAGATCCAGAAACCGAAGACTTTGGTCGGTCCTGTATCATGGTGCGCATGTTCATGCGCGTGGGCAGTTGAGTGCGCCAGAGTATCAGTTGCCATTTTTCAGCCCCGCTTTAGAAATCTCGTCGAAATGCTGATTTTCCAGCTTTTCAACTTCACGGACTGGTACGTAGTAGTCCACGTCCTCGTCAAAGCTCTTCACAATCCAGCTGATTACGATGCCAGCGAAGCCAACAATCGCCATCCACCAGATGTGCCAGATCATTGCGAAACCAAATACCGTTGCGAAAGCGGCAATCACGATGCCCGCAGCGCTGTTTTTCGGCATATGGATCTCTTCGTAATGCTCAGGTTGCTTGTACGCTTCACCTTTTTCTTTCATTTCCCAGAATGCGTCACGCTCGTGAATGTGCGGCACTACGGCAAAGTTATAGAACGGTGGTGGAGAAGAGGTTGCCCACTCCAGCGTACGGCCACCCCATGGGTCACCGGTCAGGTCGCGGTTCAGGTTACGGTCGCGGATGGACACGTAGTACTGAATCAGCTGGCACAGAATACCGCAGGCAATCAGCGCTGCACCGCCCGCTGCAACCATCAGCATTGGGTGGAACTGCGGATCGATCTGCTGGCTCAGACGACGGGTCATACCCATGAAGCCCAGCACGTACAGCGGCATAAACGCCACGAAGAAGCCAATGATCCAGAACCAGAACGCGCGTTTACCCCAGGTTTCGTTCAGCGTGAAGCCAAACGCCTTAGGCCACCAGTAAGTCACACCTGCGAAGCAGCCGAAGACCACACCACCGATGATAACGTTATGGAAGTGCGCAATCAGGAACAGGCTGTTGTGCAGAACGAAGTCAGCACCTGGCACCGCCAGCAGTACGCCGGTCATCCCACCTACGGAGAAGGTCACGATGAAGCCGATGGTCCACAGCATTGCTGAGTGGAACACGATACGGCCCTGGTACATGGTGAACAGCCAGTTGAAGATCTTCACCCCGGTAGGGATGGCGATAATCATGGTAGTGATACCGAAGAAGGCGTTTACGTTCGCGCCCGCACCCATGGTAAAGAAGTGGTGCAGCCAAACGATGAACGACAGAACGGTAATACACACGGTTGCCCACACCAGAGAGGTGTAACCAAACAGACGCTTACGCGAGAAGGTTGCCGCGATTTCGGAGAACACACCGAAGACAGGCAGAACCAGAATGTACACTTCCGGGTGACCCCAGGCCCAAATCAGGTTGATGTACATCATCATGTTGCCACCCATATCATTCGTGAAGAAATGGGTGCCCAGGTAGCGGTCCAGGGTCAGCAGCGCGATGGTGACGGTCAGAATTGGGAACGACGCGATAATCAGTACGTTGGCGCACAGAGATGCCCAGGTAAATACTGGCATCTTGAACATCGTCATACCTGGTGCACGCATCTTCAGGATGGTCACGAAGAAGTTGATACCGGTCAGGGTGGTACCGACACCGGAGAGCTGAAGCGCCCAAATCCAGTAGTCAACGCCTACACCCGGACTGTACTCAATCCCCGAAAGCGGCGGGTAAGCCAGCCAGCCGGTCTGTGCGAATTCGCCCACGCCCAGTGACAGGTTAACCAGGATAACGCCGACAACCGTGAACCAGAAGCTCAGGTTGTTCAGGAACGGGAACGCTACGTCGCGCGCGCCGATTTGCAGCGGAACGACAACGTTCATCAGACCGATTACCAGCGGCATCGCCACGAAGAAGATCATGATAACGCCGTGGGCGGTAAAGATCTGATCGTAGTGGTGCGGTGGCAGGAAGCCGGCTTCGCCCGCAGACGCGAGTGCCTGCTGGCTACGCATCATGATTGCATCCGCAAAGCCACGAATTAACATGACTATACCGACGATGCAGTACATGATACCGAGTTTTTTGTGGTCAACCGAAGTCAGCCACTCATTCCACAGGTAGCTCCACTTACCGAAGTAAGTGATCAGGCCAACTAAGGCCGCGCCACCAATGATAATTGCAGCCACCGTAACCATGATAATCGGTTCATGGTAGGGCACTGCATCCAGTGTCAATTTTCCGAACATTTTCTTCCTCGGCCCCTTAGTGAGCGGTTTCCGCGTGGCTCATGTCCATGCCTTCCATACCTTCGTGCGCGCTGTGCTCGCCTTCTGGCTGGGTCATGTCCATGCTCTTGCCGTGATCCATAAATTTGCCAATAACGTCTTTGAACAAATCTGGTTTCACGTTAGAGAAGTACTCCACCTTGTTGTATTCGCTAGGTGCAGCCACTTTTTCGAACGCCGCCATGTCAGACATGGTGTTTGGAGACTGCTTCGCTTTTTCAACCCACTGGTCGAAAGCGGCACGGTCCGGCGTCGCAATAGCTTTGAACTTCATACCTGAGAAGCCCGGGCCGCTATAGCTGGCGGAGATACCATCGTAGGTGCCTGCTTCATTCGCGATCAGATGCAGGTTCGTCTGCATACCGGCCATCGCGTAAATCTGGCTACCCAGACGCGGGATGAAGAAGGAGTTCATTACGGAGTTGGAGGTCACTTTGAACTGAACCGGAGTGTTCGCCGGGAAGGCGATTTCATTCACGGTAGCAATGCCCTGCTCTGGATAGATGAAGAACCATTTCCAGTCCATGGAGACCACTTCAATGGTAATAGGTTTTTCATCGTGAACCAGCGGCTTGCTTGGCTCAAGTGAGTGAGTGGTTTTCCAGGTCAGCACGGCAAGGAACAGGATGATCAGGATAGGTACCGTCCAGACCACAGCTTCAACTTTGTTGGAGTGTGACCAGTTCGGGCTATACTTCGCATCTTTATTGCTCGCACGATACTTCCAGGCGAAACCAACAGCCATCAAAATGGCAGGAATAACCACAATCAACATCAGGCCAAAAGCCGTCAATATCAGTGAACGTTGTTCCAGTCCAATCTGTCCTTTGGGGTCTAGTAGTGCAGAATCACAGCCACTGAGTAATACAGTACCTGCGAATAATGACAACCATCCCAAACTTTTATTGTATTTCCTGAGTCTCATTTAACGACCTCAATTCCACGGGAGTCTGGTGGCGTTTAAAGTGTGCGGGCATTTTACGGGAAGGTTACATTACTGTAAACATCATTAGGCCTGTGTCAGGAAGGTGTTACCGGGTTCTGCCGCACGTGTCACAAGTGTTGCAGATTATGTCGGTTTTTATGACCGAAGCCGCATGATATGGGCTTTATAACGAAAGGACCCCCAAGCATACCCTAAAAGGGGCAATTGGTATAACCATTGTTAAAAATATACAAAAAATTAACAATTAATTATCAATAAAAAGACATCTAAAAAACGAAAAATCAAACTTTCCAATGCTGAATCGTTTAATGAAAAATAGCGTTTTGGAATTGGCTCCAATAATTTCCAAATCCTATCCCGCACAAAACAACAAATATTTTTTTAGCGGCTGTTGGCTATTTCACCGTTATAATTTCGGTTAGTGATTACAACGGGAAATAACCTTTCACTTTTTCTTCAGGTCATCTGCGTTTTACGCAATGCCATAAAATCGAGCAGACCCCCCGTCAGGATCCCGGCGATGGCCAGCAGGGCTCCAGCATCCAGCAGAAGGGCTTCGAGGGGGAGCGCCAGAGACGTACTGGCGTTAACGATAAGTACCACAAGCCATAGCGCCAGCGCGCCGCAGCCCGCCATTAGCAGACGTAACGCAAATCGGTAGGCGCGGTGATATTCAGTACGCGGCATAAAGTGTTCGGTCCGCTGGGTATATTCCAGCGTCTGGCGACACACCAGCAATAATAAAATCCCCGGCACGGCAGCCGCGACCGAGAAGAGATAAAACGTTGGCCAGCCGTGGGCTTCTACAAACCAGCCGGCAATCGGGCCTACGTACACGCGCCCAACGGCCGAGAGCGCCGAGAGCAGCGCAAACTGCGTAGCGGAAAACGATTTATTGCAAAGGGTCATCAGCAGGGCGACAAACGCCGCCGTCCCCATGCCGCCACAGAGATTTTCAAAGAACACCGCCGCGGCCATGCTGAACATATGCTTGTCAGTCACCGACAGCAGCCAGTAGCCCGCGTTAGATGCGCCCTGCAGGATGCCGAAGATCAGCAGCGCGCGGAACAGCGTCAGGCGCTGCATCAATACGCCGCCATAAAGCGCACCGACGATGGTCGCAAACAGCCCCAGCGTTTTATTCACCACGCCCACTTCACCGGCATCAAAACCGACGCCGCGGATCAGGAAGGTGGTGGTCAGGCTCATGGCAAAGGCATCGCCCAGCTTATAAAGGACGATGAGCAGCAGGATCAGCCAGGCATTGTTGCGGCCAAAAAAGTCACGCAGCGGTTCGGCCACGGCCTGTTCCAGCGAGCGGGGAACCGGAATGACGTCGCTCGGTTCGGGTGCAAATAGCGTAGCGATAATGCAGGGGATGAGCAGGGCAGCCATCAGCCAGTACATACCCTGCCAGCCGAGATAACGGTCGGCCAGCCACAACGCCAGCCCGCCGGAGACCAGCATCCCGAGGCGATAGCCCAGCACGCTGATCGCCGCACCGGCACCGCGCTCTTCCGCAGGTAACACGTCCGTCTTCCAGGCGTCGAACACGATATCCTGAGAGGCGGAACAGAAGGCTATCATCACCGCAAGCGCGGCCATCCAGCGGAGCTGTGTGGTCGGCTCAAGAAAGCCCATCGCCGCAATCGCCAGCAGCAGCAGGACCTGTGTCATCACTAACCAGCCGCGACGACGCCCCAGAAACGGCGGCGTATAGCGATCCATCACCGGCGACCACAGGAACTTAAAGACATACGCCTGACCGACAAGCGAGAAGAAACCAATGGTTTTGAGATCGATGTTCTCAACCGTCATCCACGCCTGAAGCGTGCCGGAGGTGAGCGCGAGGGGTAAACCGGAGGCAAAGCCGAGGATCAGCAGAATTGCTGATTTCGGTTGCTGGAAAATGCGTAAGTAGTGACTGGACATGTTCTTATGAACTGACCCGGTGAAGCACCGGGCCAGTGAGCAGGATTAACGTGCGTTCTGCTTGATAAAGTCGTGAATGCTGGTGTCCTGCGCCATATCGGCGATGGTGTCCGTCAGCACGCTGTTAACGGCGTTAGCAATATTCTTGTTAGAGGCCTGGAACGCGCCTTCAACAGAGTAGCTGGCGCGGTAGTTTTTGGTCATCTTGTTGCCGTTCTTCGCGGTGGCAATGATGGCGATATCCGCTTTGGTCGCAATGTTGTAGCGCACGTTGCCCTGAGAGACGTCTGCGTACAGGTTGTTGACGATAATCTGCAGATCAACCGCGCCGCTTGGGCCAATCATGTAGCCGCGAGCGGTCATTTGCTTCTCAAGCACTTCCTGCAGCAGGAAGCGCAGGTCGCGGGACGCGGTCAGCGTCACCTGCTGGTTGTCGCGGGTCACTTTTGCCAGCGCCTGGTCCTGACGCTGATCGGCACCGTTAATGCTCACGGTGACGCCCATCAGGCTTGGGTCCTGCTGAGGCAGGGTGATTTTTGGTGAGACATCAATAGTGGTAGGCGGAGTCGCACAGCCTGCCAGCATAAAAAGGGCTACCAACGGAAAGAAGAGTTTTTTAAACATTTTCAGGTTCTCAACGAATCGTAAGCATTAAAGAGAGAAAAATTGCCGCCATCATATCATCGACTACGGCCAGGGGAAGTGGTCAACGCATGTAAATTCATCGTCTTGTCTGAAAACTGACCAGCTCATCCTTTTTCTCCTCCCGCCAGAGACGACAGGTATGAGTCTCACAGTGAACTTCATGCATTTGAATGAGAAAATCAGACGAAAGCTAAATATTTGTTGTCAAGGTGTAATGGAAACGGTAAAAGCGGCTAACATTTAAAGGGATGGGTGACATCTTAGCGTTGTCGGAGGAGTAATTTCATGATGATACGTGAACAGATAGAAGAAAAATTAAGGGCAGCGTTCAACCCTGTGTTCCTCGAAGTCGTCGACGAAAGCTATCGTCATAACGTGCCGGCAGGTTCTGAAAGCCACTTTAAAGTGGTTCTGGTTAGCGATCGCTTCACGGGAGAACGTTTCCTGAACCGACATCGCCTGATCTACAGCACCTTGACGGAAGAACTCTCCACGACCGTGCATGCGCTGGCACTGCATACCTACACCATTAAGGAATGGGAAGGCTTGCAGGATACGGTTTTTGCGTCGCCGCCGTGTCGCGGTGCAGGCACCATCGCCTGATAAATCGGATTTGCAACGGCTGGAGCTTTTCCAGTATGTTGCTTACAGATTTCCTCAAAACGGCCTCCGGGCCGTTTTGTTTTGTCTGAGTTTTGAGCGGATGGTGCGATTTTAAGGCTAAAAATAGCCTTAAAGTGTGAAAAAAGCCGCAGCAACATGCTCCAACCGTTCTCGACTCACCTAAGTGATGCCGCTATAATGCCGCGTCTTATTGAATGTCTTCGGGATGATTCTGGCGACAGGGAATGTGAATCTGCACTAAGAGAGCATCCCGGTATAACAGACAGATTCAGAGTTGACCGAGCACTGTGATTTTTTTGAGGTAACAAGATGCAAGTTTCAGTTGAAACCACTCAAGGCCTTGGCCGCCGTGTAACGATTACTATCGCTGCTGACAGCATCGAAACTGCTGTGAAAAGCGAGCTGGTCAACGTAGCAAAAAAAGTACGTATTGACGGCTTCCGTAAGGGCAAAGTACCAATGAATGTTGTTGCTCAGCGTTATGGCGCTTCCGTGCGTCAGGATGTGCTGGGTGAACTGATGAGCCGCAACTTTATCGACGCGATCATCAAAGAAAAAATCAATCCAGCCGGCGCGCCAAACTACGTGCCAGGTGAATACAAACTGGGCGAAGACTTCACCTACTCCGTAGAGTTCGAAGTGTACCCGGAAGTTGAGCTGAAAGGCCTGGAATCTATCGAAGTTGAAAAACCGATCGTTTCCGTGACTGACGAAGACGTTGACGGCATGCTGGACACCCTGCGTAAGCAGCAGGCGAACTGGAAAGAGAAAGAAGGCGCTGTTGACGCGGAAGACCGCGTAACCATCGACTTCACCGGTTCTGTAGACGGCGAAGAGTTCGAAGGCGGCAAAGCGTCTGATTTCGTACTGGCAATGGGCCAGGGTCGTATGATCCCAGGCTTCGAAGACGGCATCAAAGGCCACAAAGCGGGCGAAGAGTTCACCATCGACGTGACCTTCCCTGAAGAGTACCACGCTGAAAACCTGAAAGGTAAAGCAGCGAAGTTCGTCATCAACCTGAAGAAAGTTGAAGAGCGCGAACTGCCAGAACTGACTGAAGAGTTCATCAAGCGTTTCGGCGTGGAAGATGGTTCTGTTGCAGGCCTGCGTACCGAAGTGCGTAAGAACATGGAGCGCGAGCTGAACGGTGCTGTGCGTAACCGCGTGAAATCTCAGGCGATTGAAGGTCTGGTAAAAGCGAACGAAATCGACGTTCCTGCTGCCCTGATCGACAGCGAAATCGATGTGCTGCGCCGTCAGGCTGCACAGCGCTTCGGTGGCAACCAGCAGCAAGCGATGGAACTGCCGCGTGAGCTGTTCGAAGAGCAAGCGAAACGCCGCGTTGTTGTTGGCCTGCTGCTGGGCGAAGTGATTCGTACCCACGAGCTGAAAGCTGACGAAGAACGTGTGAAGGGCCTGATCGAAGAGATGGCGTCTGCATACGAAGATCCATCAGAAGTGATCGAGTTCTACGGTAAGAACAAAGAGCTGATGGACAACATGCGCAACGTCGCACTGGAAGAGCAGGCTGTTGAAGCGGTACTGGCGAAAGCGAAAGTGACCGAAAAAGCGACCTCTTTCAACGAACTGATGAACCAGCAGGCGTAATTTCGCTCTAACGGTTTAAAGTTTGAACAAAAAACCCGTTGCCTTCCGGCGACGGGTTTTTTTTATCGCTGCATGGGTTCTGGAAGGGTGCTAAAACGCCCTTTCAGTGTTAGCGTTACAACAAAAGGTTGTTATGCTTGAAATAGGGCGTGGCGAACCCCATAAGTATGTAATCACGATGATTGAGACTGGCTGATAATCCGTCCATAAGGTTACAATCAGTACAGCAGGTGTTTTCAATTTTGAACCAGGAGACGGAAATGTCATACAGTGGCGAACGAGATAACTTTGCACCCCATATGGCGCTGGTGCCAATGGTTATTGAACAGACCTCACGCGGTGAGCGTTCTTTCGATATCTATTCCCGTCTGCTCAAGGAACGCGTTATCTTTCTGACCGGCCAGGTAGAAGACCATATGGCTAACCTGATCGTGGCGCAGATGCTGTTCCTGGAAGCGGAAAACCCGGAAAAAGACATTTACCTGTACATCAACTCGCCTGGCGGTGTGATTACGGCGGGCATGTCCATTTATGACACCATGCAGTTCATCAAGCCAGATGTCAGCACTATCTGTATGGGGCAGGCTGCATCCATGGGGGCCTTCCTGTTAACCGCAGGGGCGAAAGGTAAGCGTTTCTGCCTGCCTAACTCCCGCGTGATGATTCACCAGCCGCTGGGGGGTTACCAGGGGCAGGCGACGGATATCGAAATCCACGCCCGCGAAATTCTGAAAGTAAAAGCGCGCATGAATGAACTTATGGCGCAGCATACGGGTCAACCTCTCGAGCAGATCGAGCGCGATACCGAGCGCGATCGCTTCCTCTCTGCTCCAGAGGCAGTTGAGTACGGCTTAGTCGACTCCGTATTGACCCATCGTAATTGATGCCCGCGACGCGAGTGTGCCGCTATACTAAGGTAGGGCGGCACGCTGCTTAAAGCACACGCGTCTTAGAATGGCATTTGCGTCGTCATGTGCGGCACAAAGAACTTAAAAAGAGGTTTGGACTCATGACAGATAAACGCAAAGATGGTTCGGGCAAACTGCTGTACTGCTCTTTTTGCGGCAAAAGCCAGCATGAAGTGCGTAAACTGATTGCCGGGCCGTCCGTGTATATCTGCGACGAATGCGTCGATTTATGTAACGACATCATTCGCGAAGAGATTAAAGAAGTTGCGCCGCACCGTGAGCGTAGCGCATTGCCAACGCCGCATGAGATTCGTCATCACCTTGACGACTATGTCATCGGTCAGGAGCAGGCCAAGAAAGTGCTGGCGGTGGCGGTATATAACCACTACAAACGTCTGCGTAACGGCGACACCAGCAATGGCGTAGAACTGGGCAAAAGTAACATTCTGCTGATCGGGCCAACCGGCTCCGGTAAAACGCTGCTGGCGGAAACCCTGGCGCGCCTGCTGGATGTTCCGTTTACCATGGCGGATGCCACCACCCTGACCGAAGCCGGTTATGTGGGTGAAGACGTTGAAAACATCATTCAGAAGCTGCTGCAGAAGTGCGATTACGACGTTCAGAAAGCACAGCGTGGGATTGTTTATATTGATGAGATCGACAAGATCTCCCGTAAATCAGACAACCCGTCCATCACCCGTGACGTGTCGGGTGAAGGGGTGCAGCAGGCCCTGCTGAAGCTGATCGAAGGTACGGTTGCGGCCGTTCCGCCGCAGGGTGGACGCAAACATCCGCAGCAGGAGTTCCTGCAGGTCGATACCTCCAAGATCCTGTTTATTTGCGGCGGCGCGTTTGCTGGTCTGGATAAAGTCATTTCCCACCGTGTTGAAACCGGCTCCGGCATTGGTTTTGGCGCAACGGTGAAGGCGAAGTCCGAGAAAGCCAACGAAGGTGAACTGCTTTCGCAGGTTGAGCCTGAAGATCTGATCAAATTTGGTCTGATCCCTGAATTCATTGGCCGTCTGCCGGTTGTGGCAACGCTGAATGAGCTGAGCGAAGACGCGCTGATTCAGATCCTGAAAGAGCCGAAAAATGCGCTGACCAAGCAGTATCAGGCGCTGTTCAATCTGGAAGGCGTTGAGCTGGAATTCCGTGACGAAGCGCTGGATGCGATTGCCAAGAAAGCGATGGCGCGTAAAACCGGTGCGCGTGGTTTGCGCTCTATCGTTGAAGCGGCATTGCTCGACACCATGTACGATCTGCCGTCGATGGAAGACGTTGAAAAAGTGGTTATCGACGAGTCCGTGATCGGCGGCCAATCCAAGCCGCTGCTGATTTACGGTAAACCAGAAGCCCAGCAGGCATCTGGCGAATAATTCACCAAATCATACAAGCAGTTAATCAAAAAGGGGGGATTTTATCTCCCCTTTACTTTTTCCGTATTCATAGCGTTGAATGTGTGGGAAACATCCCCATATACTGGATACATGTTAATGGTTATGTGAAGCACTGTGACATGACCAGCTTACCTGGCGGACACTAAACTAAGAGAGAGCTCTATGAATCCTGAGCGTTCTGAACGCATTGAAATCCCCGTATTGCCGTTGCGCGATGTGGTGGTTTATCCGCACATGGTCATACCCTTATTTGTAGGGCGGGAAAAATCTATCCGTTGCCTCGAAGCCGCCATGGATCATGATAAAAAAATCATGCTGGTGGCCCAGAAAGAAGCATCAACGGATGAGCCGGGTGTAAACGATCTTTTCACCGTCGGGACCGTGGCCTCTATTTTACAAATGCTGAAGCTGCCGGACGGCACCGTGAAGGTGCTGGTCGAAGGCTTACAGCGTGCGCGTATTACCACGCTGTCAGACGATGGCGAACACTTCTCTGCCAAGGCAGAGTACCTTGATTCGCCTGAACTTGATGAGCGCGAGCAGGAAGTGCTGGTACGTACCGCGATTAGCCAGTTCGAAGGCTATATCAAGCTGAACAAGAAAATCCCACCAGAAGTGCTGACGTCGCTGAACAGCATCGACGATCCTGCGCGTCTGGCGGACACCATCGCTGCACACATGCCGCTGAAGCTGGCTGACAAACAGTCCGTGCTGGAGATGTCCGACGTTAACGAACGTCTGGAATACCTGATGGCGATGATGGAGTCTGAAATCGATCTGCTGCAGGTTGAGAAGCGCATTCGTAACCGCGTGAAAAAGCAGATGGAAAAATCTCAGCGTGAGTACTATCTGAATGAGCAAATGAAGGCCATTCAGAAAGAGCTGGGCGAGATGGACGACGCACCGGACGAAAACGAAGCGCTGAAGCGTAAAATCGACGCGGCGAAGATGCCGAAAGAGGCGAAAGAGAAAGCCGAAGCAGAACTGCAGAAGCTGAAAATGATGTCTCCGATGTCGGCTGAAGCAACCGTCGTGCGCGGCTACATTGAGTGGATGGTGCAGGTTCCGTGGAACGCCCGCAGCAAGGTCAAGAAAGACCTGCGTCAGGCCCAGGAGATCCTCGATACTGACCACTACGGCCTGGAACGCGTGAAAGACCGCATCCTTGAGTACCTCGCGGTACAAAGCCGTGTAAACAAAATTAAAGGCCCAATTCTGTGCCTGGTAGGACCGCCGGGGGTGGGTAAAACCTCTCTGGGCCAGTCCATCGCCAAAGCGACCGGACGTAAGTACATCCGTATGGCGCTGGGCGGCGTGCGTGATGAAGCGGAAATCCGCGGTCACCGCCGTACCTACATCGGTTCTATGCCGGGTAAACTGATCCAGAAAATGGCTAAAGTGGGGGTTAAAAATCCGCTGTTCCTGCTTGATGAGATCGACAAAATGTCGTCGGACATGCGCGGTGACCCGGCGTCTGCTCTGCTGGAAGTGCTTGATCCAGAACAGAACGTGGCGTTCAGCGATCACTACCTGGAAGTGGACTACGACCTCAGCGATGTAATGTTCGTGGCAACGTCCAACTCCATGAACATACCGGCACCGCTGCTGGACCGTATGGAAGTGATCCGCCTCTCCGGTTATACCGAAGACGAAAAGCTGAACATTGCTAAACAGCACCTGCTGCCGAAGCAGATTGAGCGTAACGCGCTGAAAGCCAACGAGCTGACCGTCGAGGACAGCGCGATTATCGGCATCATTCGCTACTACACCCGTGAAGCGGGCGTGCGTAGCCTTGAGCGCGAAATATCTAAGCTGTGCCGTAAGGCGGTAAAACAGCTGCTGCTGGATAAGAGCCTGAAGCACATCGTGATTAACGGTGACAATCTGCATGCCTACTTGGGCGTTCAGCGCTTCGACTATGGCCGCGCGGATAACGAAAACCGCGTGGGTCAGGTGACCGGTCTGGCATGGACGGAAGTGGGCGGCGATCTGCTGACCATCGAAACCGCCTGTGTGCCGGGCAAAGGCAAGCTGACCTACACCGGCTCGCTGGGTGAAGTGATGCAGGAGTCCATCCAGGCTGCGCTGACCGTGGTGCGCGCGCGCGCGGAAAAACTGGGTATCAACCCGGATTTCTACGAAAAACGCGACATTCACGTTCACGTTCCTGAAGGGGCGACGCCGAAAGATGGCCCAAGCGCGGGTATTGCCATGTGTACCGCTCTGGTTTCCTGTCTGACGGGCAACCCGGTACGTGCCGATGTGGCAATGACCGGTGAAATTACCCTGCGCGGTCAGGTCCTGCCAATCGGCGGGTTAAAAGAAAAACTGCTGGCGGCACACCGCGGTGGGATCAAAACCGTATTGATCCCTTACGAAAACAAACGCGATCTGGAAGAGATTCCGGACAACGTGATTGCCGATCTGCAGATCCATCCTGTTAAGCGAATTGAGGAAGTTCTCAGTCTCGCACTGCAGAATGAACCGTCCGGAATGCAGGTTGTAACCGCAAAATAGTGACCTCGCGCAAAGAGCGTCAATAAAAACAAGGCTGGTAAGTCATTTCGCACTTGCCAGCCTTTTTTTGTATAGCTAATTTAGATTGCTGATTAGGTCAGCCATCAACAACGGGTGTTGTAAGGTCATGGCAGGCCTGATATAACTGCTGCGCGGTCGCGTTGTGAAGGACTCAGGCGCGATATAAATTATAAAGAGAGGAAGAGAACAGTGAATAAATCTCAACTGATTGACAAAATTGCTGCTGGTGCTGATATTTCTAAAGCTGCAGCTGGACGTGCGTTAGATGCATTAATTGCTTCTGTTACTGAATCTCTGCAGGCTGGGGACGACGTTGCACTGGTAGGCTTCGGTACTTTTGCTGTTAAAGAGCGTGCTGCCCGTACTGGCCGCAACCCTCAGACCGGTAAAGAGATCACCATTGCTGCTGCTAAAGTGCCGGGTTTCCGTGCAGGTAAAGCGCTGAAAGACGCAGTAAACTGATTGCTTTCCCGTTTCAGGGAAGCCGGATAGTACAAGGGCGCATCGTTTGATGTGCCTTTTTTGTTTGTCCAGACCTGATTTGTGCGAGTTTATGCGAGTTGTGGGCTGACAATCGCCCCGTTTTCTTGTCACAATACGCCTTCACGCGCGACGGGCAGGATTTTCCGTCAGCGTCAGGTAACCAGTCACCTACAGCGGAGTGTTGTTACACCATGATGGACAGCTTACGCACGGCTGCTAACAGTCTCGTGCTCAAGATTATTTTCGGTATCATTATCGTGTCGTTCATATTGACCGGCGTGAGCAGTTACCTTATTGGCGGTGGCGCAAACTATGCCGCAAAAGTGAATGGCCAGGAAATCAGCCGTGGTCAGTTCGAGAATGCTTTTGCCGGTGAGCGTAACCGTATGCAGCAACAGCTGGGCGACCAATTCTCTGAACTGGCGGCGAATGAAGGGTACATGAAAACCCTGCGCCAACAGACACTGAACCGTCTTATCGACGAAGCGCTGCTGGATCAGTATGCCAAAAAGCTGGGCCTTGGCATCAGCGACGAGCAGGTCAAAAAAGCGATCTTCGCCACTCAGGCATTCCAGTCTAACGGTAAATTCGACAACGCGCGTTACAACAGTATCGTTAACCAGATGGGCATGACGGCGGATCAGTACGCGCAGGCGCTGCGTAACCAGCTGACAACCCAGCAGCTCATTAACGCTGTCGTGGGTACCGATTTCATGCTTAAAGGTGAAACCGACGAACTGGCCGCGCTGGTGGCCCAGCAGCGCGTGGTCCGTGAAGCGACAATTGATGTGAACGCCCTGGCGGCGAAACAGCAGGTGAGCGACGCAGACGTTAATGCTTACTACGAGCAGAATAAAAACGCCTTTGTTTCTCCGGAGCAGTTCCGCGTCAGCTACATCAAGCTGGATGCAGCTGCGCTGCAGGAAAGCGCGTCTGATGCCGAGATCCAGTCTTACTATGACCAGCATCAGGATCAATTCACTCAGCCGCAGCGTAACCGCTACAGCGTGATTCAGACCAAAACTGAAGCAGATGCTAAGGCGGTACTGGATGAGCTGAACAAAGGCGCTGATTTCGCCACCCTTGCGAAAGCGAAATCCACCGACATTATCTCTGCGAAAAACGGCGGTGATATGGGCTGGCTGGAAGACGCAACCACGCCCGACGAGCTAAAAAATGCCGGCCTGAAAGAGAAAGGCCAGCTGTCTGGTGTGATTAAATCATCCGTTGGTTTCCTGGTCGTGCGTCTGGACGACATCACCCCGGCGAAAACCAAGCCGCTGGCTGAGGTTCGTGATGATATTGCCGCGAAAGTGAAACAGGAAAAAGCCCTGGATGCCTACTACGCGCTGCAGCAGAAGGTGAGCGATGCTGCCAGCAACGACAACGAATCTCTGGCAGGTGCAGAGCAGGCGGCGGGTGTGAAAGCAGTTGAGACCGGCTGGTTTGGTCGCGACAACCTGCCGGAAGAGCTGAACTTCAAACCGGTTTCTGATGCCATCTTTAACGGTGGTCTGGTGGGCGAGAACGGCACGCCGGGCAGCAACTCTGACATCATTACCGTTGACGGCGATCGCGCCTTTGTTCTGCGCGTCAGCGAGCACAAGCCAGAAGCGGTCAAACCGCTGGCGGAAGTGAAGGATCAGGTCGTCGCTCAGGTTAAGCATAACAAAGCAGAACAGCAGGCTAAACTGGACGCTGAGAAGATTCTGGCCGATCTGAAAGCGGGTAAACAGGACGCGCTGAAAGCGGCAGGTCTGAGCTTCGGTGAGGCAAAAACGCTGAGCCGCACCGGTCAGGACCCAATCAGTCAGGCCGCGTTTAGCCTGACGCTGCCGGCAAAAGACAAGCCAAGCTTCGGTACCACCACCGATATGCAGGGTAACGTTGTTCTGCTGGCGCTGGACGACGTGAAAGCCGGCACTCTGCCAGAAGCGCAGAAGAAGGCGATGGTTCAGGGCATTACTCAGAACAATGCTCAGATTGCTTTCGAAGCCATGATGAGCAACCTGCGTAAAGACGCCAAAATCAAGCTGGGCGATGTCATGACTCAGCAGCAGTAATTACGTGTCTGCTCGCAGATTTTCGTAACGCTCTGCAAAAACTAAAGGCCGCTTTCGCGGCCTTTTCCATTTCTGCAATCTGCTGTTTGTGCCTGTTTTCACAGGCGGCTATCGTTGCGTGGCTGTCAACAAACAAGGAGATAACAGCATGAAATGTGGAATCAAAGCACTGTTAATTACGCTGGCTATTGCCACCACCGGGATGAGCGCGGGCGCGCAGGCGGCGGCGACCGCCGCCAAACCACAGGCTACGCAGAGCAAGTCCGACGCGGCCGCGCCGGTACAAGGGCAGACCAAAGCGGCTGACGCCGGTAAAAATGCGGATGATGACGGTACGCGGGTCAGCATTAACTCGGCCTCGGCAGAGGATCTCGCCCGCGCAATGAATGGCGTGGGCCTGAAAAAAGCGCAGGCTATCGTCAGCTATCGTGAAGAGTACGGCCCATTCAAAACGGTCGACGATCTCAAACAGGTTCCGGGCATGGGCAGCGCGCTGGTTGAGCGCAACCTCTCACACCTGACACTGTAATAACGCAATTTCTTGCACTGCGGCAAAAGTTTGCCAGGATAAAGAGGTCATACCAGTTATGACCTCTGATCCTATAACAATGAAAGGCTATTGCGCTATGCAGACAAAAATCAAAGTACGCGGTTTCCATCTTGATGTTTATCAGCACGTCAATAATGCTCGCTATCTCGAGTTTCTTGAAGAAGCGCGCTGGGACGGGCTGGAAAACAGCGAAAGCTTTCAGTGGCTGACCGCGCACAACATCGCGTTCGTGGTCGTCAATATCAACATCAACTATCGCCGTCCGGCCGTGCTGGGCGATGTGCTCACCGTGACCAGCCAGGTACAACAGCTAAACGGCAAAAGCGGCGTGTTAAGCCAGGTGGTGACGCTCGATCCAGAAGGGCAGGTGGTGGCTGATGCACTGATCACCTTTGTCTGTATCGATCTGAAAACTCAGAAAGCGCTGCCGCTGGAAGGGGAATTGCGGGAAAAGCTGGAGTTGATGATCGTATAAGACATATTAAGGCGCACTCGTGCTGTCGACTCCTGTTTTGCGACAGCACGGTCAAAAAACGCTATTTAAGTCCGGTCTTTTGCTTCATTGCCGCCATCACGCCGACTTTATCAGCCAGGTAATGGTTAAGCCCGTTAGCGCGCAGATTACAGGCGGCGCACTGGCCGCAACCGTCGCCTTTGATGCCGTTATAGCAGGTGAGGGTTTCGCTGCGAACCAAATCCAGCTTGCCCCAGTAGTCGGCCAGCGCCCAGGTTTCGGCTTTATCCAGCCACATGAGCGGGGTTTCAAAGCGCGTCTCTTTCGCCATCCCCAGATTGACGGCGTGGTTGAGCGCTTTGACAAACTCATCGCGGCAGTCCGGGTATCCTGAGAAGTCGGTCTCGCATACGCCCGTAATTACCGCTTCGGCTTTTACCTGATAGGCATAAATCGCCGTCAGGGTCAGGAACAGAATATTACGCCCCGGCACAAACGTGTTCGGAATGCCGCTGGCATCGGGTTCGTAGTCCGGTACAGGAATACTGTCCCGGGTGAGGCTGCTGACGGCCAGTTCATTTAACAGCGTAACGTCCAGCACCTTGTGCGCGCGTGCCCCTAGTTTGAGGGCCAGTTCACGGGCAACGTCGATTTCAGCGCGGTGACGCTGGCCATAATCGAAAGTCACACAGTGAACTTCATCATACTGATGAAGGGCCTGAACCAGGCAGGTTGTAGAGTCTTGTCCTCCGCTGAACACGACGACGGCACGTTTCATAAATCATCTCGACTGTTACGGTAAAACCGTTATGTTACCGTCTGGCTACGGCGGCGACCAGCTTCTTCACGATTTGGGGGCGGGTAGCCAGGCTTCGGTAAAATCAAACCAGCCGCGGGTGTTGAGGCGTATGCCGTTGACTCCCGGCGGGGCGCTGATTTGATATTGATAGTTAAAAAGCGGCGTCAGCACCGCATTCTCCATCAGGCGGTTGAAAATGGCTTGCAGACCGGCGTGTCGGTCCCGAGCTTCGGCCTGAGACTGCACCGCATCCAGCGTGGCTTGCAGATGGGCGTAGGCCGGTGCGCTTAACACGTGCGGCCACAGGGCATCGCAGCGCAGCCACTGCTCAAGCGTATACGCTGGCGCTTCGCCAATCAGCCTGTCCCCCATCATGATGTCTGCATCGGCAAGCTGCTGGCATCCGTCCCACGTCTTGGCGTCGTGGAAGATGACGGTCAGGTCACAACCCTGTCGCGCCAGGTACGCCTTTAACTGGCTGGCCATGGTGTGAAGCTCAACGGGAAGATGGTAAACCAGCGTCAGCGCCTCAGGCAGGGCAACGTCCGTTAAGTCAGGCCATTCGGGGATAGTCCAGCCGGGAAGCAGTTCCTCGGTGGGCGTAATGAGTCCTTCGTTGAGCGGAAGCGTGTGCAGAAGCCTGGAGAGATGGATGATATTGATAAGCCGCTTCGCCTGGATCTCACTCAGACGCGCGCTCTGTTTCAGCGTGAGGTAACAGAAGCCCAGGCTGGTGCTGCTGCTGACCAGCCTCAGGGTTTCAAGCTCATCGGCCTCGCCAATCGCGATTTGCACCGGGTGACGACAGCTGGTGCCCAGCCTGTAATCAAACAGCTGGGGGGTGATCCAGTATTCGATGGCTTTGAGCAGCGGATGGCTCAGGTGGTACTGCTCATGGCTTTCCAGACGAACCAGGTCGGGCTCAAAGGCGGCCAGCCGGAAAGGGCCGCAGCCAAGTTCAGGATAGTCGGGATGCGCCAGACGGCTGCAGTAGGTTGCCAGCCTGTGCGCCAGCCAATAGTCCGGTTGATGCAGCGTAAATGTCAGACACTGTGGATGCGTTGTTTCGATACGTAAAACGCTCCTGAAAAGTGTGCGTAGGGCGGGAAGCATCAACAGTGCCGTCAGGCTTCGCTGGAGCTGCGCCGTTTCTATTTTATCGCCGTTATGCCAGTGCAGGGTGGAGCGAATGTAGAAATGCCAGCGCAGCCCGTCAGCAGAGACCTCCCAGTGATGCGCGAGATCGCCCGTGGGTTCACTGCTGTTACCGTTAAAACGCGTCAAGCCTGAAAATACCTGTCCCGCCAGATGCTGCTCCGCCCGGCCAGGCAAAAAGCCCGGCTGAAGCGGCTCCAGCGAGCGATAGTAGGGGATGCGCAGCGTCGGCGTGTCGTTTTGCCACTGCCCGCCTAAAAACGGATGCAGCAACGATCTCAGCGCTTCAGGAGCAAGCTGGGCCAGCTCCAGCGCGTTATGCTGCTGCCCGCTCTTCAGCGCCTCTTCCATCATCGCATTGCGCAGTGACTCCGGGCTGGCATGGAACGTCAGCTCACCGCGCTTGCCGCGACCAGACCGAGCGTGCCAGCTGAGCCAGCCCGCCTCCTGAGCCTGACGCAGCAGGGTGCGGACATGCCGCTCGCTACAAAAACAGCGGCTGGCAAGCTCACTTATGGTGACCTGCTGTGGAGCGCCAGCGGAAGGTTGCCACAGGCGTTGATACTGGTTAAGACGGTTAAGCTGTCGCATAAGAAACCCGGAACAATAATTTTCATCTATTCACTATTACTTCCGTATATCTCACACGATACTGATGCACAAGTTAATCGCATCACATTTCAGGAGTAATCATGGCCCGCCTCGCTGCATTTGATATGGACGGTACGTTGTTAATGCCGGATCACCGTCTGGGGGAGAAAACGCTGAGTACCCTGAAGCGTCTGCGCGAGCGTGATGTCACCCTGACGTTTGCCACTGGCCGCCACGTGCTGGAGATGCGTCATCTGCTGGGCACGTTTTCCCTGGATGCGTTTTTAATCACGGGTAACGGAACGCGCATTCACACCGTTGAAGGAGAGGTGCTGCACCGCCAGGATCTCAACCCGGAAGTGGCGGATATTGTTCTGCACAGCACGTGGGACACGCAGGCCAGTATCCACGTATTCAACGATCAAGGCTGGTTTACCGGAAGCGAAATCCCCGAATTATTACACGCGCATGTTTATAGCGGCTTCAAATACCAGCTTATCGATCTGCGCCGGATCCCTGCCCACGCGGTGACCAAGATTTGCTTCTGTGGCGATCATGACGATCTTTGCCGCTTACGCATTCAGTTAAATGAGGCGCTGGGCGACCGGGCGCACCTGACCTTCTCGGCGGTGGATTGTCTTGAAGTCCTGCCGGTGGGCTGTAACAAAGGTTCAGCCCTGGCGGTGCTCAGCGACCACCTGGGCTTAACGCTGCAGGAGTGTATGGCGTTTGGCGACGCCATGAATGACCGCGAAATGCTGGGCAGCGTGGGGCGCGGTCTGATTATGGGGAATGCGATGCCGCAGCTGATCGCAGAGCTTCCTCATCTGCCGGTTATCGGACACTGCGGCAACGAAGCGGTGTCCCATTTTTTGACGCATTGGCTGGACAACAACAACCTCCCATATTCCCCCGAATAGTGAGACCCTTCCAGCAAGCCAGACTTCGGTCTGGCTTTTTTTTATTTCAGCAGCTGCGCAATCTGCGCTTTCCACGGGGTGATGTCGCCGATGTTGGCCTGTACCCACTCCGCATTGTAGTAGGTCTCAAGGTAGCGCTCGCCGCTGTCGCACAGCAGCGTGACGATGGAGCCGGTACGGCCTTCCTCGCGCATGCGTGCCGCAAGCTGCAGTACGCCCCACATGTTGGTGCCCGTTGATGCACCCACTTTGCGGCCGAGCTGCGTCTCCAGCCAGTGCGCGGTGGCGACGCTGGCGGCGTCCGGCACGCGGAGCATTTCGTCGACAACGTCAGGAATGAACGACGGTTCCACGCGCGGGCGGCCAATTCCTTCAATTTTACTGCCCACCGGGCTGCGCAGGCCGGCATCGCGGCTTTGCCAGTAGTCGAGGAACACGGAGTTCTGGGGGTCAACTACCATCAGCTGGGTATCGTAGCCCTGACAGCGAATGTAGCGTCCGATAGTGGCTGACGTGCCGCCCGTACCGGCGCTCATCACAATGTACGACGGAACCGGATGCGGTTCGTGGGTCATCTGGCGGAAAATACTGTCGGCAATGTTGTTATTGCCGCGCCAGTCCGTTGCGCGCTCGGCAAAGGTGAACTGGTCCATATAGTGGCCGTTTAGCTCGCGGGCGAGCATTTCAGAGGCGGCATAGATTTCGCAGGCGCTTTCCACAAAATGGCAGCGTCCGCCGTAAAATTCGATCTGCTCGATTTTGCGTTTTGCGGTGCAGGAGGGCATCACGGCGATAAACGGCAGGCCCAGCAGACGAGCGAAATAGGCTTCAGACACCGCCGTTGAACCGGATGAGGATTCAATAATGGTCGTGCCTTCTTTGATCCAGCCGTTGCACAAACCGTATAAAAACAGAGAGCGCGCCAGGCGATGCTTCAGGCTACCGGTAGGATGGGTGCTTTCATCCTTCAGGTAGAGCTGAATACCGTCAAATCCCGGCAGGGGGAGGCGAATCAGGTGGGTATCCGCCGAGCGCTGGTAGTCGGCATTGATTTCGCTGATGGCATGTTTAACCCAGGTGCTATTCATCGTAGTTATCCGTTTGTCATTTTGTGCCCAGCATAGCGAAAAGCACAGAAAAAATTGTTGCTATCTGGCCTTTAAAATAGAATGAAGGGAGAAAAATTTTCTCTATGAGGTGGGGATGCTAGATAAAATTGACCGTAAGCTCCTTTCATTGCTGCAAAGTGACTGTACCCTCTCTTTGCAGGCGCTGGCAGATGCCGTTAATCTGACCACCACACCGTGCTGGAAGCGCCTAAAAAAGCTGGAAGATGACGGCATTCTTCTGGGGCGCGTCGCATTACTCGATCCCGAAAAACTGGGGCTTGGGCTGACGGCATTTGTGCTGATAAAAACCCAACACCACAGCAGCGAGTGGTATTGCCGCTTCGTCACTCAGGTGTCTGAGATGCCAGAGGTGCTCGGCTTCTGGCGTATGGCCGGCGAGTACGATTACCTGATGCGCGTCCAGGTGGCTGACATGAAGCGCTATGATGATTTCTACAAGCGACTGGTGAACAGCGTCCCGGGCTTGTCGGACGTCACCTCAAGCTTCGCCATGGAACAGATTAAGTACACCACAGCCTTACCCATTGAATAACTTCGTAAAATACCTTCAGGAACAAACCGCGTGCGATTATTTGCCCAATTAAGCTGGTACTTTCGTCGGGAGTGGCAACGCTACCTCGGTGCAGTCGCCCTGCTTATTATCATTGCCATTTTGCAGCTGATCCCGCCAAAGGTGGTGGGCTACGTCGTGGATGGCGTCACTGAACAGCATTACACCACCGCACGGGTGTTGATGTGGGTTGGCACACTGGTGCTGACGGCGGTCATTGTTTATCTCCTGCGCTACGTCTGGCGCGTGCTGCTGTTTGGTGCGTCCTATCAGCTGGCCGTTGAGCTGCGTGAAGATTTTTACCGCCAGCTGAGCCGACAGCATCCCGAATTTTATCTGCGTCATCGCACCGGGGATCTCATTGCCCGCGCGACGAACGACGTCGATCGCGTGGTCTTTGCCGCCGGGGAAGGGGTGTTAACGCTGGTGGACTCGCTGGTGATGGGCTGTGCGGTGCTGATCGTCATGTCCACGCAGATCAGCTGGCAATTAACCCTGCTCGCCCTGCTGCCGATGCCGATCATGGCGCTGGCGATCAATCGCTACGGCGAACAGCTGCACGAGCGCTTCAAGCTGGCGCAGGCGGCTTTTTCTTCTCTGAACGATCGCACCCAGGAGAGCATGACCAGCATCCGCATGATCAAAGCGTTTGGCCTGGAAGATCGGCAGTCCGCGCTGTTTGCGGCCGATGCGGCAGACACGGGGGCGAAAAACATGCGCGTCGCGCGTATTGATGCGCGATTTGATCCAACGATTTATGTCGCAATCGGCATGGCAAACCTGCTTGCCATTGGCGGCGGGAGCTGGATGGTGGTGCAGGGCACATTGACCCTGGGGCAATTGACCAGCTTTGCGATGTATCTGGGGCTGATGATTTGGCCGATGCTGGCGCTGGCCTGGATGTTTAATATCGTAGAGCGCGGCAGCGCCGCCTACAGCCGCATCCGCGCCATGCTGGCCGAAGCGCCGGTGGTCAATGACGGCAGCGAAGCGGTGCCGGAAGGGCGCGGCGTTATGAACGTCGACGTTCGCAAATTTGTCTATCCGCAAACGGAACATCCGGTGCTGGAGAACGTTAGCTTTACGCTGCGGCCGGGCCAGATGCTGGGCATCTGCGGCCCGACGGGGTCCGGAAAAAGTACCGTGCTCTCTCTGCTTCAGCGCCACTTTGACGTCACCGAGGGCGATATCCGTTTCCATGATATCCCCCTGGCGAACCTGCTGCTGGACGAGTGGCGTGGCCGTCTGGCGGTAGTCAGCCAGACGCCGTTTTTATTTTCGGACACCGTGGCGAATAACATTGCGCTTGGTCACCCGTCGGCGACGCAGGAAGAGATCGAACACGTGGCACGCTTAGCCAGCGTACATGACGATATTTTGCGTCTGCCGCAGGGCTACGAAACGGAAGTCGGGGAACGTGGCGTCATGCTGTCCGGCGGGCAGAAACAGCGAATCTCGATTGCCCGCGCGCTGCTGCTGAATGCTGAAATCCTCATTCTGGATGATGCGCTCTCCGCCGTGGATGGTCGTACCGAGCATCAGATTCTGCACAACCTGCGCCAGTGGGGCGACGGACGCACGGTGATTATCAGCGCCCACCGGTTGTCAGCGCTCACCGAGGCCAGCGAAATTCTGGTCTTACAGCACGGACACATTGCCCAGCGCGGGCAGCATGAAACGCTTGCCGAGCAGCCGGGCTGGTATCGCGATATGTACCGCTATCAACAGCTTGAGGCGGCGCTGGACGATGCGCCGGAACAGGATCAGGAGGCCACCAATGCGTAAGCTCGGAACGATGTGGCCGACGCTCAAACGTCTGCTGGCCTACGGCTCGCCGTGGCGCAAACCCCTCTCCGTGGCCGTGCTTTTACTCTGGATAGCGGCGATTGCTGAGGTGAGCGGGCCGCTGCTCATCAGCTACTTCATCGACAATATGGTCGCTAAAAGCTACCTGCCGCTGGGGCTGGTGGCGGGCTTAGGCGTGGCCTACGTTGGGTTGCAGCTGGCGGCGGCAGGGCTGCACTATGCGCAGTCGCTGCTGTTTAACCGTGCCGCCGTGGGCGTGGTTCAGCAGCTGCGCACGGATGTAATGGACGCGGCGCTTCGCCAGCCGCTCAGCGAGTTTGATATCCAGCCGGTCGGGCAGGTGATTTCGCGCGTGACCAACGATACCGAAGTGATCCGCGACCTGTACGTCACCGTGGTCGCGACGGTGTTACGCAGCGCGGCGCTAATCGGCGCGATGCTGGGGGCGATGTTCAGCCTCGACTGGCGCATGGCGCTGGTGGCGATTACCATCTTCCCGGCGGTGCTGATCGTGATGATCATCTACCAGCGCTACAGCACGCCAATCGTGCGTCGGGTGCGCGCCTATCTGGCCGACATTAACGATGGCTTCAATGAAGTGATTAACGGCATGAGCGTCATCCAGCAGTTCCGCCAGCAGGCGCGCTTTGGCGAGCGGATGGGCGAAGCCAGCCGATCGCACTATATGGCGCGTATGCAGACGCTGCGCCTCGACGGCTTCCTGCTGCGTCCGCTGCTCAGCCTTTTCTCTGCGCTGGTGCTTTGCGGTTTACTGATGCTCTTTGGCCTGAGCTCAAGCGGTACGATTGAAGTGGGCGTGCTGTACGCTTTTATTAGCTATCTGGGGCGCCTTAACGAGCCGCTGATCGAGCTCACGACCCAGCAATCGATGCTGCAGCAGGCGGTCGTCGCCGGCGAGCGCGTGTTTGAGCTGATGGACAGACCGCGCCAGGCCTACGGTCATGACGAGCGACCTCTGCAAAGCGGCGCCATTGCCTTTGATAACGTCTCGTTTGCCTATCGCGATGACCGGCTGGTGTTGCAGGACATTACGCTGGATGTTCCGTCGCGCGGTTTCGTGGCGCTGGTGGGACATACGGGCAGCGGCAAGAGCACGCTCGCCAGCCTGTTGATGGGCTACTACCCGGTCACGCAAGGCGAAATCCGCCTCGACGGACGCCCGCTCGCGTCTCTCAGTCACAACGTGTTGCGTAAAGGCGTCGCGATGGTGCAGCAGGATCCGGTCGTCCTGGCCGATACCTTCTACGCCAACGTGACCCTGGGGCGAGACTACTCTCAGGAGCAGGTATGGGAGGTGCTGGAAAAAGTGCAGCTGGCAGACCTGGCGCGCGGGTTTAGCGACGGGATTAATACCCGGCTGGGCGAGCAGGGAAACAACCTCTCCGTTGGGCAAAAGCAGCTTCTCGCGCTGGCGCGGGTGCTGATTGAAACCCCGCAGGTGCTGATTCTGGATGAAGCGACGGCCAGCATTGACTCCGGCACCGAGCAGGCCATCCAGCAGGCGCTGGCCGCGGTACGCGACCATACGACGCTGGTGGTGATTGCCCATCGCCTTTCCACCATTGTCGATGCCGATACCATTCTGGTGCTGCATCGTGGACAAGCCGTGGAGCGCGGGACGCACCGTGAGCTGCTGGAAGCCAAAGGGCGTTACTGGCAGATGTATCAGCTTCAGCTGGCGGGCGAAGAGCTCGCGGCCAGCGTGCGCGAGGAAGAGTCGCTCAGCGCCTGATGCACCAAAACAAAGCAACGCGCTAACAGTCATTCCTGTTGGTGCAATACTGAAACGCACCGTGCACCGACATGGTGCGTTTTTTTTCGCCGGTTCATTAAGGAAGACGGCATAACGCTCGTCGCACCGCTTTTCTCCCTCCATTTCATTTCTGGCACACCCCTTGCAATACCTTCTGCGTGAGCTGCGGCCATTACCGAATTCTGACTGGAGGGGATCTATGAAGCTGGTTACGGTGGTAATCAAACCATTCAAACTGGAAGACGTGCGTGAAGCATTGTCCTCAATGGGTATTCAGGGACTGACTGTCACCGAAGTGAAAGGCTTTGGTCGTCAGAAGGGTCATGCCGAGCTTTATCGCGGGGCGGAATACAGCGTTAACTTTCTGCCAAAAGTAAAAATTGATGTCGCGATTGCTGACGATCAGCTTGATGAAGTGATTGATGTGATTAGCAAAGCGGCCTACACCGGCAAAATTGGCGACGGCAAAATTTTCGTTGCCGAACTGCAGCGCGTCATTCGCATTCGTACCGGCGAATCTGACGAAGCGGCACTGTAAATAACGCCTGGCACACAGTGATAGGGATCGAGAAAATGAAGATAGCAACACTTAAAACGGGTCTGGGTTCGCTGGCACTGCTGCCGGGCCTGGCGCTGGCTGCTCCTGCCGTGGCAGACAAAGCCGATAACGCCTTTATGATGATCAGCACCGCGCTGGTGCTGTTCATGTCTATCCCGGGCATTGCGCTGTTCTACGGCGGCCTGATCCGCGGCAAAAACGTTCTCTCCATGCTGACGCAGGTTGCCGTGACGTTCGCGCTGGTCTGCGTGCTGTGGGTGGTTTACGGTTACTCGCTGGCCTTCGGTACCGGCAACGCCTTCTTTGGTAACTTCGACTGGGTAATGCTGAAAAATATTGAGCTGACCGCGCTGATGGGCAGCTTCTACCAGTACATCCACGTCGCGTTCCAGGGCTCGTTCGCCTGCATTACCGTCGGGCTGATTGTGGGCGCGCTGGCGGAGCGCATCCGTTTCTCTGCCGTTCTGATCTTCGTGGTGGTCTGGCTGACCCTCTCCTATGTGCCGATTGCGCACATGGTCTGGGGCGGTGGTCTGCTGGCAACGCACGGCGCGCTGGACTTTGCGGGCGGTACCGTTGTACATATCAACGCCGCGGTAGCGGGTCTGGTGGGCGCATACCTGATTGGCAAACGCGTGGGCTTCGGTAAAGAGGCGTTCAAACCGCATAACCTGCCGATGGTGTTTACCGGTACGGCTATCCTCTACTTTGGCTGGTTCGGCTTCAACGCCGGCTCCGCAAGTGCCGCGAACGAAATCGCCGCGCTGGCCTTCGTAAACACCGTTGTGGCGACGGCGGGTGCAATTCTCTCCTGGGTATTCGGCGAGTGGGCGGTACGCGGTAAACCTTCCCTGCTGGGTGCCTGTTCGGGGGCGATTGCCGGTCTGGTTGGTATCACCCCGGCGTGTGGCTATGTGGGTGTCGGTGGTGCGCTGCTGGTGGGACTGGTCGCGGGCCTGGCAGGTCTGTGGGGCGTCACCGCACTGAAACGCGTGCTGCGCGTGGATGACCCTTGCGATGTGTTCGGCGTCCACGGCGTGTGCGGCATCGTCGGCTGTATCATGACCGGCATCTTCGCCGCGAAATCACTGGGTGGCGTGGGCTACGCAGAAGGTGTCACCATGGTTCATCAGGTGCTGGTGCAGCTGGAAAGTATCGCTATCACCGTGGTGTGGTCTGCCGTTGTCGCCTTCATCGGCTATAAGCTGGCGGATATGACCGTTGGGCTGCGCGTACCGGAAGAGCAGGAGCGCGAAGGTCTGGACGTCAACAGCCACGGCGAGAATGCGTATAACGCCTAATAAAAAGCAAAACGGCAACTTCGGTTGCCGTTTTTAATGTTTATTCCCTCTCCCATGGGAGAGGGTCAGGGTGAGGGCATCAGGCCGCACACCATCACCCGCGATTACGCATTACCCCTTCCTGCACCGTAGAAGCGACCAGCACGCCGTCCTGGGTATAAAACTCTCCACGCACAAACCCGCGAGCGCTCGACGCTGACGTACTCTCCACGCTGTAAAGCAGCCACTCATTCATATTGAACGGACGGTGGAACCACATGGAGTGATCGATGGTTGCGACCTGCATCCCTTTTTCAAGGAAACCAACACCGTGCGGCTGTAGCGCAACCGGCAGAAAGTTAAAGTCTGACGCGTAGCCCAGCAGATACTGATGCACGCGGAAATCTTCCGGCACGGTGCCATTGGCGCGGATCCAGACCTGACGTTTCGGCTCGGCGGTGTGGCCTTTCATGGGGTTGTGGAACTCAACCGGGCGGATCTCCAGCGGTTTATCGCAGAGAAACTTCTCTTTGACCTGCGGCGGAAGCAGATGCGCCAGCGCGCGGGCGATATCGGTCTCTGATTTGAGTTCGTCCGGCGACGGTGCTGGCGGCATCACTTTCTGATGTTCATACCCCGGTTCCGGCGCCTGGAAAGAGGCGGTCATATAAAAGATTGGCTTACCGTTCTGAACGGCCGCCACGCGGCGTGCGCTGAAGCTGTTGCCGTCTCTCAGGACTTCAACGTCATACACGATCGGTTTTGCGCTGTCGCCAGGGCGTAAGAAATAGCTGTGGAATGAGTGCACCAGGCGGTCTGCAGGGACGGTCTCCTTTGCAGCGTAGAGCGCTTGTCCAACGACCTGGCCGCCGAAAACCTGACGTAAGCCGAGGTCTTCGCTCTGCCCGCGATAGAGTCCTTCCTCAATTTTTTCCAGATTCAGTAATGTCAGCAGATTGTTCAGTGCCTGACTCATAATTATCCTCAATAAACGCCGTAGCGAAAGATAGGCAGAGTATAACGCAGAAATGAAAGTGGTCCGATGGGTAGAATAATCTGAATGTCGGCACGTTTTTAGGCATTAATCGGTGATCTGTGCCACACTTAAAAACGTTATGTGATTGAAACGACATCGGATGGGATCGATCCCGCTGGTGCATTGATGATAAGGAGACTTCAATGAAACTCGTGCCCATGCTAAGTGGTGTAGCTATTGCGGTGGCGTTGTCCGCCTGTGCCGGTAAGAGCGCCCAGGTGCCGGTACCAGCTGCAGATCCGAACGGGATTAATACCCTTTCACAGCAATCCATTCAGCAGCCTAACGTTTCCGGTACAATCTGGATTAAACAGAGAGTCGCTCTGCCGCCGGATGCGGTACTAACGGTCACGCTGTCTGATGCTTCCCTGGCGGACGCGCCGTCGAAGGTGCTGGCTCAGCGCGCGGTCCGTACTGAAGGTAAACAGGCTCCGTTTAGCTTCGTGTTGCCGTATAACCCTTCAGACGTGCAGCCGAATGCCCGTATTCTGCTGAGCGCAGCGGTAACCATCAACGGCAAGCTGGTCTTTATCACCGATACGGTCCAGGAAGCGATTAACCACGGTGGAACCAAAATCGACCTGAATCTGGTGCCGGTGCAGCAAACCGAAGTCCCGGTTGCTCCACAGACCAATCAGCCGTCCCTGCCAACCCCACCGACCCAGATGTAACTGTTGCTCTTACCCTCTCCTTCGGGGGAGGGTTTAGTACACCCAGCGGTATTTCTGCAAATCTATCTGTCCTGCGCCCGACACCTGCACACCCTCTGAAAGCAACGCCTGACGCTGACGCTGGAGATCCGGCCCGGTCAGCGAGATAGCGCCATGACGGTTCACTACCCGATGCCAGGGCAACGTACTGCCTTCCGGCAGCCGCTTCAAGACGCCGCCGACCTGTCGCGCCGCGCGCGGAGAGCCTGCCAGCCTTGCCACATCACCATAGGTGGTGACATAGCCTTCCGGAATCGAGGCCACGATTTGCCATACGCGCTGGGGAAAGGAGTCGTTTTCGTCCATACCTTCACCTGTGGGGATGTTTGGACCGTCATGGTAAACGAAGATCGTCCTGATTGCTGCGCCTGTTTGCGCAAGAAACCAGCATCCGGTTCCTGGTCGCTTGCAATTGGCTCTTCGCACAGGGATAATGCGCCAGCGCGTTGGTTATCAACGCTCTCAATGGGGGCTCTGTTGGTTCTCCCGCAACGCTACTCTGTTCACCAGGTCAGGTCCGGAAGGAAGCAGCCAGGGCAGACGACGTGGGTGCCGGGATGTAGCTGGCAGGGCCCCCACCCATTTGTGGCCTCATCCATCTTTCCTGTTTCCATCTCTTTTTAGCCTTTATTCCACAATAATATAATGCCTATACCGTGTAATATATATTTCATCGCCCTGAAATATTACTGTCATAAACCTGTAATAATAGACTGGCATTTTATAATTGGACGTCTATTTTCGTCAAAATTCAAAAAAATATAGATCTGGATAACAGAGATAACTTCGTGTATTAAATAAAGTACTTATTCCGAAGGGAAGTGACAAACATGGCTACTGCAGTTTTAAATGTTAAAATTGACGAAGCGCTAAAAGAAAGACTCCGCCACTATGCGGAAGTAAATAACGAAAATTTAAGCGTGACCACAGAGAAACTGCTGCTGCTGGCGTTTGAAGCAGTAGAAGAGGCGGGAGTATCGGAAGAGGATATTGATAATCAGCATACGGAAGAAGAGAGTGTTTCTCCTTTTACTCCTAAAGAAATCAAGGCTCTACGTAAACTTCTGAAGAAGAGAAAATGAAACAACAACTGTCAACTGCCAGTGACTACAACGAGGCCTGCGCTCTGTTGCGTTCAGGCTACGTGAAGCATGTACGTCTTGGCTGGAATGTTGGAAGCGATGAGTTCTTTCGTATTGCGTCTGACTGGTGTGATACCGGTGCAAAAATAAAGAAAGACGGTGATAATTTCGTTATTTCCCTGAAAGGTTTCCCCATTCCTCCTCAGCACTAAATCCTGACCAGTGAAAACTGCTGACTGCATATATTACAGTCAGCAGTTTTTATTTTATGATCCAGTTCAAAATTTTAATATTAAACCAGGCGGCGTTTGACTGCTGGCGTATTTGAATTTAGCGCGAGCCATAACGGTTTAATCCGCAGCAATGCCGCTTCCAGCTCCGCTGGCTCCAGCGAAAAGGGCATACGTAAAAAGCGGTCAAACGCCCCCGATAAGCCAAACCGCGTCCCGGTTCCCAGGTTAATCCCGATGATTTCTGCCCGTGCGGCAAGCTGTGTCGCCAGCATGCCAGGAAGTTCGATCCAGTAAGAGAGTCCGCCCTCCGCCTCATGAAACGTCCACTCCGGGAAATGTTCTCGCAGCAGGTTACTGCATCGATCGCGCCGTTCCGCCAGCATCTTGCGGCGAGCGGGCAGAAAACGCTCGCTGTTGTCGATAAGCCACAGCGTCGCCAGCTGCTCAAGCAGCGGCGAGCCTAAATCCAGCGTATCGCGCGTCTGGGCGAGCGTGGCGATAGTACGCGAGGAGGCTCGGATCCAGCCGAGACGCAGCCCGCCCCAGAAGCTTTTTCCGGCAGAGCCTAGCGTAATCACGCTGGCCTGCGGGTTAAACGATGCCAGCGGTGGCGGCGGTGGCGAATCAAACCAGAGATCGACCATCGTTTCATCCACGACCAGCGCCGTGCGGGTCTGGGCTGCTATATCAGCGATTGCCTGACGGGTGGCGATATCCATGCATCGACCGGTTGGGTTGTGAAAATCTGGCATCAGGTAGGCCAGGCGCGGCGCGGTCTGGGCAAGCGTAGCCGCAAAGCCATCCGTATCCCAGCCCGTTTCCGGCAACGACACTCCCACGGGCCGACACTGTGCTCCCTGAATAGCGGCAATCGCCAGCGGATAGGTGGGGTGATCGACCACGACGCGATCCCCCGGTCCGGCCATCATCCGCAGCACCAGCGCGAACCCGCTGACGGCACCGTTGACCACCATCACCTCGTCTGCCCGGGTGGGAAGACCTCGCGCGGTATAGCGCGCAGCGATAGCCTCCCGTAGCGCCGGCAGCCCAAGCTGCTCGTAGCCCGTCAGCGAGAGGTGTTGAGTAATAGCCGTAAGTGCATGGGTGTAAGCCTGGTGGATCTCCGGCCCGGCGCTGAGGGCGGCAGTGGAAAGATCCAGGGCGACGCTCGCTGCGGAAAGGGTGGGAACGGCGCGTGCATCCGGGAGGATGACGCGCGACCCGCTGCCGTGGCGGCTTTCAAGATAACCCTCTTCACGCAGGTGGGCGAGGGCGCTGCTGACGGTGGTTCGGCTGACGTTCAGCACCGTCGCCAGCTCACGCTCACCTGGCAGGCGCGTATGCAGCGCCAGCCGGCCATCAAGGATTAATAAGCGCAGCGCGTCGGCCAGCTGGCGCCAGAGCGGAGTGCGGGATGAAGTTTGCTGCCAGTGCCCTAAAAGGCGTACCAAAGACTGGCTTCCGAAGCGGCGTGATGACATAAGCAGTCCACTATTTAAAAACTGGACATTAATCTTAGTGCCATTTTAGGTCAGGATGAAAGTCGGGTTCACTGGAGAAGATAAAAATGGTACGTCGTCTGCTACAACTTTATGTCGGTTTAGGGCTGTATGGGCTTTCCACCGCGATGTTTATTCGTGCGGATCTGGGGGTCGATCCATGGGATGTGTTTCACCTTGGCGTAGGAATACAGCTGGGGATGAGCATCGGGACGGTGATCATTTTGACCGGGGCTGCGGTGCTCTTACTGTGGATCCCACTGCGTCAGATGCCCGGTCTTGGCACGATCAGCAACGTGATTTGTATCGGTCTGGCGGCGGACGCCAGCATGGCGCTTATCCCCGAACTGAGTTCGTTATCCGTGCGCATCGCTTTCCTGGTGTCGGGCATCGTGATGAACGCGATCGCCACCAGCATGTACATCGGGGCCGGTTTCGGGCCTGGTCCGCGCGACGGCCTGATGACCGGCATTCACGCCCGGCTGGGGTGGTCCATTCGCAGCGTGCGTACCTCCATCGAAGTGTCCGTCCTGCTGATTGGGTGCGTGCTGGGTGGCTCGTTTGGGGTGGGAACCGTGGCGTATGCTCTGACCATTGGCCCGCTTATTCAGCTCTGTTTGCCCTGGTTCCGCCAGAAGCCGCGCGGTGAAAAAATGACGCAGCCGGAGCGGGTTGTTTAATTTGCGAAGCGCTCACATGTTTTAACGGCGTCGCTGTGCCAGAATAGACGCTTCGAAAATCGCGATGCCAGAACGCATGAAAGCAATCACTCTTTATGATGTCGCCCTCCTTGCGGGGGTTTCTTATCAGACCGTTTCCCGCGTGATTAACGACGCGGAGCACGTCTCTGCCCGCACGCGGGAAAAGGTGCAGCAGGCAATGGCGGAGCTGCATTACGTTCCCAACCTGCGGGCGCAGCAGCTGGCGGGGAAACGCACCCGTACGCTGGGGCTCATTACCACCGATCTGGCGCTGCACGCGCCTTCGCAAATTGTCTCGGCGGTAAAATCCCGGGCTGCAGGGCAGGGGGCGAGCGTCCTGATTTCCATGGTGGAGCAGCCGCAGCAGTGTCAGGCGGCGCTTCAGGCGCTGCTGGCGCAGCGGGTAGACGCGCTGCTGGTAAATGTGCCGCTTGACGATCCGCACGCCGAAGCGCTCAGGTCGCTGGCGACGCCCGTCCCGGTGCTGTTCCTCGACGTGTCACCGTCAGCGCAGGTAAATAGCCTCGTGTTTAACGCCGAGGAGGGGGCACGGCTGGGCGTTGAGCATCTGCTTTCGCTGGGGCATCAGCATATTGCCCTGCTGAGCGGGCCGGAAAGCTCTGTCTCTGCGCGCGCGCGTCTGGCGGGATGGAAAGCGACGCTGGCGCAGGCGGGTCTTGACGCGGCTGCGGTGGCCTACGGCGACTGGAGCGCGGCCAGCGGCTATGAGAAGGGACATGTGCTGCTCTCGGGGGCGGTACTGCCGGATGCCATTCTGGTGGCGAACGATCAGATGGCGCTTGGGGTAATGCGCGCCTGTGCGGAAAAAGGGATAGCTGTTCCTGGCCAGATATCGGTGGTCGGGTTTGACGATACGGCCGACAGCGCCTGGTTTTCTCCGCCGCTGACGACCATTCGTCAGGCGTTTCGCGAGGCGGGCGAGCGCAGCGTAGAGTGGCTTCTGTCCCCCTGCGGGGGGGAGGAATGCTGGCAGGTTCAGCTGCCGGTAACGCTGGTGACCCGCCATTCCAGCGCGCGCCGCACCCCGCAGCAGGCCGAACGCGAGGATCTGGCGCAGCAGCTCAGAAGCCTGGCCCTCCTTGCCGGGCAGCTTGCCCGCAAATAAAACTTTGTGATCGGACTCGCTACCCCGCGATTGCGTGCTTTACCGTCGCCGGGTGCCAGGGCATGTTAACCAAAATTGTGAGCGCTTCGCAAAGAGGTTAATATGCCCAACACTTTATCGCTGACTCTCAGCGCCATTCTGGCCCGGCGGGACTGGGAAAACCCGGGTGTCACCCAGTGGAACCGTCTGGAGGCACATGCGCCGTTACACAGCTGGCGTCTTGAACAGCCTGCCCTGGATGATGCTGCATCCGCCAGCAGACGCTCCCTCAATGGGGTGTGGCGATTTAACTACTTTCCTGCACCTGAGCAAATCCCGGAGGCGTGGGTAACCGAAGATTGTGCAGACGCCGTTGCGATGCCCGTGCCGTCGAACTGGCAGATGCAGGGGTTTGACACGCCCATCTACACCAACGTCACCTATCCTATCCCCGTTAATCCGCCTTTTGTGCCGCAGGAAAACCCAACCGGCTGTTACTCGCTCACATTTAATGTGGATGACGCGTGGCTTCAGAGCGGGCAGACCCGCATCATCTTTGACGGCGTGAACTCTGCGTTTCATCTGTGGTGCAACGGGCGGTGGATGGGCTATTCCCAGGACAGCAGGCTGCCTGCTGAATTCGATCTCTCGACGGTCCTGCGGCCCGGTGAGAACCGCCTGGCGGTCATGGTGTTGCGCTGGTGCGACGGCAGCTATCTGGAAGATCAGGACATGTGGCGCATGAGTGGTATTTTCCGCGATGTGACGCTACTGCATAAACCCGAAACGCAGATTGCCGATTATCGCGTGGTGACGGACCTGAATGCGGAACTGGACCGCGCGGTGCTTAAGGCAGATGTCGCGCTGGCAGGGGCGGGCTTTGCAGACTGCGAGGTGGTCTTTACCCTGTGGCGCAAGGGTGAAAAATGCGCCAGCGTTTCCCGGCGTCCGGGGTCTGCCGTTGTGGACGAGCGCGGCAGCTGGGACGAACGCTTAACGGTGGCGATCCCCATTGACCGTCCCGCGCTCTGGAGTGCTGAAACGCCGGAACTGTATCGCCTGACGATGGCGCTTCTCAGTCCGCAGGGCGAGGTGCTGGAGGTTGAGGCGTGCGATGTGGGCTTCCGCCGCGTTGACATCAGCAACGGCCTGCTGAAGCTTAACGGTAAGCCGCTGCTGATCCGCGGGGTTAACCGTCACGAGCATCACCCGGAAAACGGTCAGGTGATGGACGAGGCGACCATGCGTCGCGACATCGAAATCATGAAGCAGCATAACTTCAACGCCGTTCGTTGCTCGCACTACCCGAACCATCCGCTGTGGTACCGGCTTTGCGATCGCTACGGGCTGTATGTCGTTGACGAAGCCAATATTGAAACCCACGGCATGGTGCCGATGAGCCGCCTCGCTGACGATCCGCGCTGGCTGCCCGCCATGAGCGAGCGCGTAACCCGCATGGTGCAGCGCGATCGCAATCATCCCTCAATTATCATCTGGTCGCTGGGTAACGAGTCCGGCCACGGCGCGAATCATGATGCGCTGTACCGCTGGCTGAAAACCACCGATCCCACGCGCCCGGTGCAGTACGAAGGCGGCGGGGCGAATACGGCGGCGACCGATATTGTTTGTCCGATGTACGCCCGGGTCGATTGGGATCAGCCTTTCCCGGCGGTGCCTAAATGGTCAATTAAAAAATGGATCGGTATGCCCGACGAAACGCGTCCGCTGATCCTCTGTGAATACGCCCACGCGATGGGAAATAGCTTCGGCGGGTTTGCGAAATACTGGCAGGCGTTTCGCAGCCATCCTCGCCTGCAGGGTGGGTTTGTCTGGGACTGGGTCGATCAGGCACTGACGAAGAAAGACGAAAAGGGCAACGCGTTCTGGGCCTACGGCGGGGATTTTGGCGATACGCCGAACGATCGCCAGTTCTGCCTCAATGGCCTGGTCTTTCCCGATCGCACGCCGCACCCGGCGCTGTACGAGGCGCAGCGCGCCCAGCAGTTCTTTACCTTTACGCTGGTCAGTACCTCTCCGCTGGTGATTGAGGTGCAAAGCGACTACCTGTTCCGCCCTACCGATAACGAGGTGCTGAGCTGGACGGTTGCCCGGGACGGAGACGTGCTGGCCGCAGGTGAGGTGACGCTCGCGATAACGCCTGAAGGCGCCCGGCGTCTGGAACTCGACCTGCCGGAGCTGAAGGCCGGGCCGGGTGAAATCTGGCTGAACGTTGAGGTTCGCCAGCCGCTGGCAACGCCGTGGTCACCGGCAGGCCATCGCTGCGCGTGGGAGCAGTGGACGCTTCCGGCCCCACTCTTTATTGCACCGTCAGCCTCTACGGGCGAGCCGCCGGTTTTAACGCAAAACGATCGCATCCTGGAGGTCACGCATCGTCAACAGCGATGGCAGTTCGATCGCGCATCCGGAAACCTGACTCAATGGTGGCGAAATGGCGTTGAAACGCTGCTTTCACCCGTGACGGATAACGTCAGCCGCGCGCCGCTGGACAACGACATTGGGGTGAGCGAAGCGACGCGCATCGATCCAAACGCGTGGGTTGAACGCTGGAAAGCGGCGGGCATGTACGATCTCACCTCGCGCATGCTGCACTGTGAGGCAGAGCAGCATGCGCGTGAGGTGGTGGTTACCACGCTTAATGTCCTGGAGCATCGCGGCAGGGCGCTGTTCCTGAGCCGTAAAATCTGGCGGGTGGACGAGCAGGGTGTTCTGCATGGCGACATTCAGGTCGATATTGCGTCTGATATCCCGGAGCCCGCGCGCATTGGCCTGAGCGTTCATCTCGCTGAAACGCCAGAAAAGGTTGACTGGCTGGGGCTGGGTCCGCATGAAAACTACCCGGACAGAAAGCTGGCGGCGCAGCAGGGGCGCTGGACACTGCCCCTGGCAGACATGCACACGCCGTATATCTTCCCGACGGAAAATGGTTTGCGCTGCGATACCCGCAAACTTGTGCTGGGTGCGCATCAGCTGAATGGCGCGTTCCATTTCTCAGTGGGACGCTATAGCCAGCAGCAGCTGCGTGAGACAACCCATCATCATCTGCTGCGGGAAGAGCCGGGGTGCTGGCTCAACCTCGATGCGTTTCATATGGGGGTGGGCGGCGATGACTCCTGGAGCCCCAGCGTTTCGCCGGAATTTATCCTGCAGACGCGCCAGCTTCGTTATACCTTTAGCTGGCAGCAGACTCTTACCTGACCTGAGAGGCGGCCACCGGGCGTGGCCGCCTGCTTACGCCAGAATGCCGCTCAGGCCATGCAGGCTCATGTAAATCCCTACCACGATAATCAACGCGGCGGAGATCCACGGCGCTTTGCGAGAAAGTTCGCTAAATCCGGGCCAGCGTTTTGTCGCGTGCTTGAGGCTCAAGGCGGCAATCGCGCCGGAAGCGACCAGCGTTAATGCCAGACCGATGCTGAAGCTGAAAACCAGCGTCGCGCCGAGCGCAAAATGCTTCAGCTGCAGGCAGATCAGCAGAACGGTGATGGACGCTGGGCAAGGGATAAGCCCGCCGGTCAGGCCAAACATCGCGATCTGTCCTGTCGTCACGTTTTGTCCGTTGAAACGCCGGTTGATATCCTGCGCGTGCGCGCGCTGGTGGGCGTCCTGCCACTCCTCTTCAACCAGCGGGTGTTCATGGTGATGATCATGGTGGTCATGGTCATGGTCATGGTCATGATGGTGGTGGCAATCGTGATGATGATCGTGTGGCCGGCTCTCTTTCCAGGTTCGCCACGCCATCCACAGGGCGATTGCAACGATCAACACCCCGGAGATCAGCTGGAACCAGGGTTCGGACGTATGTGCGTCCCAGCCACGGCCAAACCATAGTCCTGCCATGGCAATGATCCAGACTACCGCCGTATGGGAAAGCGTAGCCGCCAGACCGAGCAACACCGCCTGCTTCAGCGTGCCGCGGATAGCCACGATAAAGGCAGCCATCATTGTTTTTGAGTGGCCCGGCTCCAGGCCATGCAGCGCACCGAGCAGGATAGCGCTGGGAACAAACAGCCAGGCATTACCCTGCTGCAGGAGTGAAGCAAAATCGTTCATTGAAATTTCCAGTATGGAAAGCGTGCGCAAATAGTACTCCCCCCCAGTAGCCTAATACTACCCCCCAGTAGAAAAATAGTCAGGGGGAGTAGAGCGTGATATGCTTTAAAAGCCAAAACTGAGGGAGACAGAGATGTCACATACCGTTCGCGATAAGAAGATGTTATTGACTCGCCTGAAGAAAATTCAGGGGCAGAGCACCGCGCTGGAGAAGATGCTCAACAGCGATCACGAATGTGCCGAGGTGTTACAACAGCTGGCGGCGATCCGTGGCGCGGTCAATGGCATGATGATGCAGGTGATTGAAGGGCATCTTACCGATCATGTCGTGAAAGAGCCCGAAGAGGCGCAGCGTGAAGCCGATCTTGGCGTTGTGCTGCAGGTGATCAAATCCTATCTTAAGTAGAGCGCGTGGCGAGGTTGTTCTCTGCCCAAAGGATAAATTCCGTCCTGGGCAGCGCCTTACTGTAGAACCACCCCTGCCCATACTGCACGCCGTGGCGGTGCAGCCAGGTAAGCTGCCCTTCGGTCTCCACGCCTTCCGCCACCATTGCCAGCTGCAGCGACTTCGCCATTTCGATAATGTGCGGCGTTACGTTTTTGTACTCCAGTGCATCCACGAACGATTTGTCAATTTTTAGCGTGTCGACATCGAGATGCTGCAGATAGCTGAGGCTGGAATAGCCCGTGCCAAAATCATCAATGTAGACAGGGTGGCCCGAACGGCGAAACGCGGCGATAGCCGGCGCGCTGATTTTGGGGTCGGCAAAGCCACGCTCGGTTAACTCAAGGGCGATTTGTCGGGGATGAATCTGCCACTTATTCAGGAGTTGGCTCAGTAAAGGCGGCAGATTACCGGAGGTCAAATCGGCCGGGGCGAGGTTGATGGAGATATGCTGATCGGGGTGGAGCCGCAGCCAGTGGCCCATATCTTCAAACACTTTTTCCATAACTAACTGCGTCAGCTGCGAGATGAGGCCGGTTTGCTCGGCAAGCGGCACAAATATATCAGGCGAGAGACTGCTTCCGTCTGGCTGGGGCCAGCGCGCAAGCGCTTCCGCACCCACGATTTTTCCACTGCACAGCGCCACGATGGGCTGATAGTGAACCACAAAATCGCGGCTGTTAATGGCGTCCAGCAGGCGATTGCGCGGCGACTGGATACGTCGCAGGATCCGCAGGACAAACAGTGCCGCCAGCAGGCTTATCATGACGCCAAACGGCAGCCAGAAAAGCAGCTGTCGGTGCCAGCTTTCAGCCAGGGGGGTGAGCGATGCCCACGTGACGACAGTAAATCCAAGCTCAGGTACCGGCTTCATGACGTACATGGAGCCCTTGTACTGAACGCTGGAGACGCCTAGATCGTTGATCCGATCGCGGATATGCGGATCAAGCGTGTTACTGCTGGCGAAAATAAGATGCGTTGCGCTTCCCACCAGAGCGGCATCAATGGCAATCGCCCCGAAAGGGATCACATCCACAAGCGAGGCAGGATCGACCAGAACAAGGTAATGGCCCTTCCCGAGCACGGCCATATAGCGGTGAAAGCCAAGATCGTTCTGTGCGGTAAGCCACGCGCTGTAGCCATCTTCGGTGATACGCATGGGAGGAGGATAAGCGGCGGATTTACTCGCCTGCTCAAGCGAAGAGCAGAGGGGTGTGAGGTTGTCGATATAGATCACCTCCTGGATATAGCGCCACGAGAACGCGACCCGACGTATCTCCCTCAAATGCAGCGGACTACAGGGAACGCCCTTAAATCCCTGCAGGTGATTTAACGCTTCTTTAGCCTGATCCACGACCCTGTCGGTGCGCATCAGCACGCGAGAAGCATAGCTATCCAGCGCATCAACAAATTTCTCTTCCGCCTGGCGATGGGCAAGCCAGATGCTGAGGCAAATGGGAACCAGCACGGAAAAGATAAGTACGCCAGTCACCAGACTGACCAGATGTCGGGTTTTCATGCTGTCGTTTCCTTTCCCATATGCCCGAATCCGGACGCTGAGTTTCCTGCCTGAAGAGAAAGATTTTACCGCGAAATGAAATAGTTATAGCACGTGGGGGCAGGGTTTTCATGTTATCTAAAGCAAATCAGAAAATATCCTCAGGAGAGAGAGGGTTGTTTTTTCAACCTTGCCTGGATATTATTTGTTATGTTATAACAAAACACAAAGGATTTATGATGAAACCAAACATCCATCCAGCGTATCGCACCGTGGTATTCCACGACACCAGTGCCAATGAATACTTTAAAGTGGGTTCAACCATTAAAACCGACCGCGAAATTGAACTCGACGGTGAAACGTATCCGTACATCACTATCGAGGTTTCTTCAAAATCGCATCCGTTTTATACCGGTAAGCAAAAAACGTTTTCCACGGATGGCAGCGCAGCGCGCTTCCGCAAGCGTTTTGGCGGTTTTCTTAATGCGAAGCGGGGCTAACCATGCAGGTGCTTAACTCATTGCGCAGCGCAAAACAGCGTCACCCGGATTGCCAGATAGTCAAACGCAAGGGACGCTTATACGTGATTTGCAAATCCAATCCGCGCTTTAAGGCGGTGCAGGGACGTAAAAAAAGACGCTAGACGCGCGTTTCTCGCCAGCTTTCCAGGGATCTTTTCTGTTTGCCATCGGCAGTAAAATTGTCGGTGGCAAGCCAGCCTTCAAAGGCGCTCGCCAGCGCCGGCCACTCTTTGTCGAGAATCGAAAACCAGTCGGTATCCCGGTTACGGCCTTTTATGACCAGCGCCTGGCGAAAACGGCCTTCAAATTGAAAGCCCAGACGCAGTGCCGCTTTGCGTGATGGTTCGTTCAGGCTGTTGCACTTCCATTCATATCGCCGGTAGCCCAGGGTATCGAACGCGTACCGCATCAGCAGATATTGCGCTTCTGTTGACATGGGCGTGCGGCTTAACAGCACGGAGAAGTGAACGTGTCCCACTTCCACAACGCCGTTTTTAGGATCGATCCGCATCAGGGCCAGCGTCCCGACCGGGGCCTGGGTCTGATTATCTATAACGGTAAAGTGCATCGGGTCAGATAACTCACACACGCTTGCCACCCATTCGGTAAACTCAGCGGCCGTGGCATCGGGTTCACGCAGTAGCCACGTCCAGCTCCGGGTGTCTCCGGCCAGAGCATAGGCGGAGAACAGCGCCCCGGCATGCTCCACGCGCAGCGGTTCAAGCCGACAATAATGCCCCTGCAGTACCACCCGGGACGGATGAGGGCGAGGCTGCCAGTCGATAAGGGCTTCGCCCACAGGTTGTCCAAACTCATTGAATGTCTTCATCTTTATTTCCGTGACGTTGAGAAGAGTTCCAGATTAGAAAATTACTGGTTCCTTAAAAAGAACCACTCGGCTATGTTTTGGTGGTACCACAAGGAGATGAGATGAACATACCGGGCGATGAACTTTATACCTTGCTCCATGCTGCGCTTAAAACGCGTGGGGAAGAGACGCTCCAGCGCGCGCTCTATCTCGCTTTGAGGGAGGCCATACTGGGCGGAAGGCTTCGGTCCGGCAGCCAGCTGTCCGGCTCGCGAACGCTGGCGCAGCAGCTTTCCGTTTCACGGAACACCGTCAATGCGGCGCTGGACCAGCTCACGCTCGAAGGCTATTTGCTGCGTAACCGTCAGGGGACGCGGGTGGCGCAATTCGCCCATCGTGCCAGCCCGCGGGTTCTGACCGATCCTGAGGTCAGGCTGGCAAAACGTGTCGTCCAGCTGCCTGCGCCTGTGCCGCGCGACACCCCGGTGATGGCCTTTACGCCGGGAACGCCCGCCATCAACTATTTCCCCTTGCCGCTGTGGCGGCGATTGTACGATCGCGTCCTGCGGGAGGAGGGGAGCGCTCTGCTGGGCTATGGCGACCCGGCCGGTGAGCCGTCGCTGCGGGCAGCCATCGCCCGTCACCTTGCGCTTTCTCGCGGCATTGACTGCGACGCCAGCCAGATTGTGATAACCGAAGGGGCGCTGGAGGGCGTCAATCTGTGCACGATGCTGTTAAGCGAGCCGGGGGATGTCGCCTGGGTGGAAAATCCCGGCTACGGCGGGGCCAAAAGCGCCTTCGTCAAAACCGGCCTTGCGATGATCGGCATACCGGTGGATGACGAGGGAATGTGCTGGGAAGGGCTGCATGCGCCTTCACCTGCGCTCGTTTTCACTTCGCCGTCGCATCAGTTTCCTTACGGGAGCGTGCTCAGCGCGCGGCGGCGTCTGGCGCTGCTGGAACTGGCCCGACAGCACAAGGCGTGGATCATTGAGGACGATTATGACAGCGAGTTCCGCTATGTCGGCGAGCCCGTACCGGCGATGCTGGGCATGGTTAACAATGCGCCCGTTGTGTATCTGGGGACGTTCAGTAAAACGCTGTTTCCGTCGCTCCGAATGGGGTTCATGGTGTTACCGCCAGCGCTGGCGAAAGCGGCGCGTCCGGCCATCGGCTCGCTGCTGCGCGGCGGGCATCGCGCAGAACAGCGCACCCTGGCGCTGTTTATCGAGGAGGGGCACTATGCCCGTCATCTTGCCGCCATGCGTCGCCTGTATCGTAAGCGTTACCGCCAGCTGCGGGAGGTGCTGAGCGCAGAGCTTTATACTCCGCACCGTGTTCTTGCCGGTGAAGGGGGAATGCACCTGACATTGGCGATTGACGGTATCGACGACCAGCGGCTGGTGGAGAAAGCGAGGGCATTTCAGCTGGCACCCGCTGCGCTGAGCGGCTATTACCTGGAGACGAAGCAGGGGCAAACCGGCCTGGTTTTAGGTTACGGCAACACCTCTGCTTCGCAGTTTGCGCCGGGTATCCGACGCCTGCAGGCGTTAATTACGCAGCAGCAGGGCGGGAAAGGGTAAAAACATCATAAAAAGAGAGCTGGCCTTTCGTTGCGACCATTTTCTGCAGCTTCTCTTTGTGCACGGTTTCGACAGCCGGAGAGTGCATGATGCTGTCGATAAGCTCATTTGGCACAAAACGCGTGTTGTACCATTCGCCGTTGTAGCAGACCCGGAAATCGAGGACGTCGATATCTTCGTAACGGTAGCGGGGATTCACGTCGAAAAAGAAAAAGGCGTTAAACACGACAAACAGCACCACCAGCAGCCAGACGGAGTCCACCAGCGTTTCGGACTTCAGCATGACAATCAGCGTTGCCAGCCAGGCGGCATACATGGCAACAAACAGCCCGGGATGTTTGCGGATAAAGCTAATGCTAAAGCGCGGGCGATTGTCTCGCTTTTCGCGGTGGTTAAGATCGTCGATGGTAGCGGTAAGCAGGCGCTGTATCTCGGTCATTTTTGGCCTTTTGAGAGTTGACAATACAGGGTATCTGCCAATTTTAGGGGAGCCATCCGGCTGAAAAAAGTAACAGTCGGGCGCTAAAAGACCATAACAGTTGGCTCCCCGGAGCGTTACAGCGTTTTGATGATTTTCGCCGGGTTGCCGCCCACGACGACGTTAGCCGGCACGTCTTTCGTCACGACGGCACCGGAAGCCACAACCACATTATCCCCGATGGTGACGCCTGGGTTAATGACCGCACGTCCACCAATCCAGACATTATTGCCAATGGTGACGGGCTTACCAAACTCCACTCCGCTGTTACGTTCTTGCGCATCCAGCGGATGGGTGGCCGTATAAATATGAACGCCCGGCGCGAGCATGCAGTTGTCGCCAATATGTACAGGGCAGACATCCAGCATTACGCAATCGAAGTTGGCGTAAAAGTCTTTGCCCAGATAAATATTATATCCATAGTCACAGCGGAAGCTCGGCTCAATATACGCCCCTTCGCTTTGTCCCAGCAGTTCCGCCAGAATGTTCTGGCGTTCTGTTTTTTCGTCAGGCGCGGTGTGGTTATAGCGGTGAAGCAGATGGCGCGCCCGAAGCCGATCGGCGCGTAACGTCTCATCACCAGGGCGGTAATGTTCACCTGAAATCATCTTCTGTTTTTCTATGCTCATCGGAAACCTCTCTGGATGTTATTCCTGAAGGGTAATCGCAACAGGCGTTAAGGGGAACGTTCCCGGAAGGCCGATGTGACCACAGTCACAACATTGTTGCTGATGAGCGCGTTTAACACGGAGACCTGGCTTTCGCGCAGGGAGCATAACGGGACAGGTGAATACAGCTTATAACGTGGCGTAGAACCTCTACAGACACACTTCAAAGATTAACGGACAAATTTCCATACAGAAGTAGGGATTTTGTCATACAGCTTATTCATCGTTAGCTCTGCAAGGCGATGGTCAGCGGCTGAATAAAATACCGCCAGTTCATTATCAGAAAGCTCGTATTTATTCTTTTCAATGACGCGTTCAAGGGTGTCAATTGACTGACAACGTCGTAAGCGCATCAAATAATCGATTTTTGTGAGTGGTTTATCAGACATAAATTCACCTTAGTAATTGTAATAATTTTAACAGGAAAGACTAACCGGGTTAGCTCTGCTCACGTTGACGAAACAGCGGAATAGCCGGTTTCCCGATTTACGCCATTTTTGCAAATCCTGAGTGTTAATGCCGTAACTGCTGAACAACATAAAGGTGTCGTCCAGGTATTCATCAATTTGCTCAATGAGCTTATTATCTTCATTGTACTTAATTTTATAATTAAGTGCGAAGGTAGCGATATGCTCTATCAGCTCATTCAACTGTAAATTGATGGCAGACGTTGGGTCATTTACCCAGCCATGGTTGCTTTCATCAAGATTGGCAAGGCAGTCATGGTACAAGGATTCGCAGAGAAATTTCAACTGCGCGATATCATGCCTTTTTGGCGAGTACTCGTCCATAGCGCATCCCCTTCTGAGTGATTTCTTACTCACCGAACATCATTGTCGGGATGGATACATCTGACTTAGCTACATGAGCGCTGTGTTCCTGATAACCTAACTATAAGCCACTCCTTCCTGGATTTCACCGCGCTATTACGAAAAATTACAAATAAAACCGCAGGCTGCGAGCGTCTACGCAAATGTTCATCCGAAACTGAACTTTTTTATCAGGATTAACGATAGTTTTTTCGCTTCCTTACATTTCATTGGCTTAGCTTGCAGCCATAAGAAAAGTTCACATCCGGAGTTCCGTTTGTCTTAACTTTTAATTAGGAATATTCCTAACAGCTTAAGCAGGGAAATAGATTTAAAAAAATCCTGAGTTCACCTATTAAGTTATCAGTTAATTATGATATGTCTGTTTAAGATGGCAGAAAATAAATAGGACCTCAATAAGCTTATTTTATGATTTTTTCTGAAAATGAAAAAGGCCGCAAATGCGGCCTTTTTATTATATGAAACCGGTATCAGTGAGGTTCTACCGAATGACTGTGCTCAACATCTTCATTCTTCCGGCTGAAGCGGCGGCGCACCACCACGAAGAACACCGGGACGAAGAAGATAGCCAGTACGGTCGCGGTGATCATACCGCCCATTACACCTGTACCGACCGCGTTCTGCGCACCGGAGCCTGCACCGGAGCTAATAACCAGCGGCATTACGCCGAGGATGAACGCCAGAGAGGTCATCAGGATTGGACGCAGACGCATACGCACCGCTTCCAGCGTCGCCTCAATAAGGCCTTTACCCTCTTTCTCCATCAGATCTTTGGCGAATTCAACGATAAGTATCGCGTTCTTCGCCGACAAGCCAATGGTTGTCAGCAGGCCTACCTGGAAGTACACGTCGTTGGTCAATCCACGGAACGTTGCCGCAAGCAGCGCACCAATAACCCCGAGTGGAACCACCAGCATAACGGAGAACGGAATTGACCAGCTCTCGTACAGCGCCGCCAGACACAGGAAGACCACAATCAGTGAAATGGCGTACAGGGCAGGGGCCTGGTTACCGGACAGACGTTCCTGATAGGACATACCGGTCCAGTCATAGCCGATACCCGCAGGCAGTTTGCTAGCCAGCTCTTCCATCAGGTTCATGGCTTCACCGGTGCTTCGGCCCGGTGCGGCCTGGCCCAGGATTTCCATCGACGGCAGACCGTTGTAACGTTCCAGACGCGGAGAGCCGTATTCCCAGTGTGACGTTGAGAAGGATGAGAACGGCACCATCTGACCGTTGCTGCCGCGAACGTACCAGTTGTTAATATCGTTCGGCAACATACGGTACTGCGCTTCGGACATGACGTACACTTTCTTCACGCGACCACGGTCGATGAAGTCGTTAACGTAGCTACCGCCCCAGGCCGCGCCCAGCGTAGTATTGATGTCGCTGATGGACACGCCCAGCGCCTGCGCTTTTTCCTGATCGATGTTGATCTTATACTGCGGCGTATCTTCCAGTCCGTTTGGACGTACGCCGACCAGCAGGTCAGGGTGTTTAGCCACTTCGCCGAACAGTTGGTTACGCGCCTGCGTCAGTTTCTCGTGACCCAGACCGCCCTGGTCGATCAGCTGGAAGTCGAAGCCGGTTGCCGTACCCAGTTCAACAATCGCTGGCAGGTTAAAGGCGAAGACCATCGCATCTTTAATCTGCGAGAAGGTGCCCATGGCACGGCCCGTGATCGCTTCAACTTTATTCTCATCGCCCGGACGATCCGCCCAGTCTTTCAGAGAAACGAAGGCGATACCGGTGTTCTGACCACGACCCGCAAAGCCAAAGCCGTTAACCGCAAACACGGATTCAACGTTCGCTTTCTCTTTGGTGAGATAGTAGTCCGTCACTTCGTCCAGCACCTTCTGGGTACGCTCTTGCGATGCCCCTGCCGGAAGCTGTGCCATCGTCAGGAACACGCCCTGGTCTTCATCCGGCAGGAACGAGCTTGGCAGACGAACGAACAGGAACGCCATCCCCACTACGATGATGATATAGAGCAGCAGATAACGACCGGTACTGCGCAGGATATTGCCCACGCTGTCGGTATAGTGGTGCGTGCTCTTATCAAACATGCGGTTAAACCAGCCGAAGAACCCTTTATGCTCGCCGTGACCGCCTTTCTGAACCGGCTTCAGCATGGTGGCACACAGCGCTGGCGTCAGGATTAACGCTACCAGTACCGACAGCGCCATCGCGGAGACGATGGTAATGGAGAACTGGCGGTAAATCGCACCCGTAGAGCCCCCGAAGAAGGCCATCGGGATAAATACCGCGGACAGCACCATCGCAATACCGACCAGTGCGCCCTGGATCTGGCCCATAGATTTACGGGTGGCTTCCTTCGGCGGCAAACCTTCTTCCGCCATCACGCGCTCGACGTTCTCTACCACCACGATGGCGTCATCCACCAGCAGGCCGATGGCGAGCACCATCCCGAACATCGTCAGGGTGTTTATCGAGAACCCAAAGGCTGCAAGGATGGCGAAGGTCCCCAGCAGAACGACCGGCACGGCGATGGTTGGGATCAGCGTCGCGCGGAAGTTTTGCAGGAACAGATACATCACCAGGAACACCAGGATGATCGCTTCTACCAGCGTTTTAACCACTTCGTGAATCGAAATTTTAACGAACGGGGTAGTGTCATACGGATAAACGATTTTCAGGCCTGACGGGAAGAACGGTTCCATCTTCTTCAGTTCCGCACGGATTGCCGTCGCGGTGTCCAGGGCGTTCGCGCCTGTCGCCAGTTTGATACCCAGACCGGACGCCGGTTTACCGTTAAACTTCGCGATGATGTCGTAGTTCTCACCACCCAGCTCAACCCTGGCCACGTCGCGCAGACGAACCTGCGAACCGTCCTGGTTCACCTTCAGCAGAATTTTGCTGAACTCATCGGCGGAGGTCAGACGGGTTTGCGCGATAATGGACGCGTTAAGCTGCTGGCCTTTCACCGGCGGCGTACCGCCTAACTGACCGGCTGCCACCTGGGCGTTCTGCGCTTTAATCGCGTTAATCACGTCAACCGGCGTCAGCTGGAAGTTGTTCAGTTTGTTCGGATCCATCCAGATACGCATCGCGTACTGGGAACCGAACAGCTGAACGTCACCCACACCGGACGTACGGCTGATGGCGTCCTTCATGTTGGCGCCCACGTAGTCGGAGATATCCTCCTGCGTCATGGTGCCGTTGGTGTTAATAACGCCGACAACCATCAGGAAGCTGCTGGACGATTTCTCGACGCTCACACCCTGCTGTTGCACTTCCTGCGGCAGAAGAGGCATTGCCAGCTGCAGTTTGTTCTGGACCTGAACCTGCGCAATGTCCGCATCCGTACCGGATTCAAAGGTCAGGGTGATCTGAACCGTACCGGTGGAGTCACTGTTTGAGGACATGTACATCAGGTTATCGATACCGTTCATGTTCTGTTCGATAACCTGAGTCACGGTATCCTGCACCGTTTTCGCATCAGCCCCCGGGTAGGTTGCGGAGATCGTTACCGCCGGTGGCGCAATCGTTGGATATTGCGCAACAGGCAGCTTCAGGATCGCAAGTCCCCCGGCCAGCATGATGATAATGGCGATCACCCACGCAAATATGGGGCGATCGATAAAGAAATTAGGCATGTCTTAACGGCTCCTGTTTAAGTTAAGACTTGGTTTGTTCTGACTGGCCAGCGGCCGAAGCTTGTTGTTTATCGTCAGATGTCACTTCCTGTGCTTTTACCTGCGCGCCAGGACGTACTTTTTGCAAACCAGTAACAATCACGCGATCGCCATCTTTCAGACCTTCCGTCACCAGCCATTTATCGCCAATCGCCTGCGTGGCGGTGATATTGCGCGTTTCGACTTTGTTATCTGCCCCAACAACCAGTGCGCTCGCATCGCCGCGTGGCGTACGGGTCACACCCTGCTGTGGAACAAGAAGTGCGGTTGGATTCGTTCCTTCTTCCAGACGCGCGCGAACGAACATACCTGGCAGCAGATTTTTGTCAGGGTTCGGGAAAATCGCACGTAAGGTGATGGAACCGGTGGTCTGGTCGACCGTCACATCAGAGAATTCCAGAGTACCTTCCTGCGGGAACTTGATACCGTCGTTGGTAACCAGCTCCACTTTGGCTTTGCCGTTTTCCTGTTTCAGGGTGCCGTTAGCCAGCTCCTGTTTCAGGCGCAGGAAATCGTTGCTGGACTGCGTCACGTCAACGTAGATCGGATCAAGCTGCTGCACGGTAGCCAGCGCAGTGGTCTGCCCGTTCTGCACCAGCGCCCCTTCCGTCACGGAAGATTTACCAATACGACCGCTGATAGGGGAGGTCACTTTGGTATAGGCCAGGTTAATGCGTGCAGTTTCGACAGCCGCTTTGGCTGCTACCACGGCCGCGTTAGCCTGCTGGGCATCTGCCAGCGCGGTATCGTAATCCTGTTGACTGATGTACTTCGTGCCGAGCAGTTTCTGATAGCGGTTCAGCGTCAGCTGAGCGATTTTCGCTGCCGCTTGTGCTTTAGCCAGGTCACCTTTCGCGCTTTCATAAGAAGCCTGATAGGTCGCGGGATCAATCTGATACAGAGACTCACCGGCCTTCACATCGCCGCCTTCGGTAAAGTTACGTTTCAGGATAATGCCGCTAACCTGAGGACGCACTTCCGCAATGCGGTAAGCGTTTGTACGGCCAGGTAATTCTGTGGTGATCTGCAGAGGTTCAGATTTGAGTGTCACAACGCCGACTTCTGGCGCCTGCTGAGCTCCTTGTTGAGCCGGTTTGTCGTCACATCCTGTAAGCGCTAAGCTGCCTGAGAGCATCAGAACGACCGCCAGAGGCGTTAACCCTCTGTTTTTGTTCATATGTAAACCTCGAGTGTCCGATTTCAAATTGATCAAGGGTCCTGAGTCTAAAAACCCGTTGCTGCGTTTATATTATCGTCGTGCTATGGTACATACATTCACAAATGTATGTAAATCTGACTCCTGTAAATTCACCCACCTATGGCACGAAAAACTAAACAACAAGCGCTGGAAACCCGACAACACATTCTGGATGTGGCGATACGTTTGTTCTCTCAGCAGGGTGTTTCTTCTACCTCGCTGGCGCAAATTGCTCAGGCTGCCGGTGTGACGCGGGGAGCGATTTACTGGCATTTTAAAGACAAGTCAGATCTGTTCAGTGAAATCTGGGAGCTTTCAGAGTCCAGCATTAGCGATCTCGAGAGTGAGTATCGGGCAAAATTCCCTGACGATCCACTCTCAGTATTAAGAGAAATATTAGTATATATCCTTGAAGCAACGGTAGTTGAAGAGCGTCGCAGATTAATGATGGAAATTATCTTTCATAAATGTGAGTTCGTGGGCGAAATGGCGGTGGTGCAACAGGCGCAGCGCAGCCTCAGCCTGGAGAGCTACGATCGAATCGAACAGAACCTGAACCTGTGTATGCAGGCAAAGCTGTTACCGGCCAATTTACTCACCCGTCGGGCGGCCATCCTGATGCGCAGCTACATTTCAGGTCTGATGGAAAACTGGCTGTTTGCGCCGCAATCGTTTGATCTTAAAGCGGAAGCCCGCAGCTACGTCGCGATTTTACTGGAAATGCTACAGCTCTGCCCGACGCTGCGCAGCGACGCCCCTTCGCTCACGGCCTGAGCCCTTCCAGGATTTATCTCAGAGGCTTACGTTCTCGCTATTCTGCTTCCGACGAGCGTGATATTCTTCACGCCGGACTATTTTCGGTCATCTGCTGACATCATTCACAACTATGCTGCCCATCAATCGCTCGCAACATCCTGTATTTGCATTGCTCTTTGCTATGCTGTTTTTCTTCGCCACGGCGCCGCTGACCTGGGCCCGCGCCGACAACAGTAACGATATCCCCACGCGCGCTGATGTTCAGTCGCAGCTCGACACGCTGAATAAACAAAAAGAACTCTCTCCTCAGGAAAAACTGACGCAGCAGGATCTGACGGAAACGCTGGAAACGCTGGATAAAATTGAACGCGTTAAGGCTGAAACTGCACAGCTTCGTCAGAAGGTGGCGCAGGCGCCGGAGAACATGCGTAAGGCCACGGAAGCGCTAAGCGCGCTAAGCGACGTCGATAACGACGATGAAACGCGCAAAACGCTCTCCACGCTCTCCTTACGCCAGCTGGAATCGCGCGTCGCGCAATTGCTCGACGATCTGCAAACCGCACAGTCCGATCTCGCTACCTATAACAGCCAGCTCGTCTCCCTGCAAACCCAGCCCGAGCGCGTGCAAAACGCGATGTACGCCGCGTCTCAGCAGCTGCAGCAGATCCGCAACCGCCTGAACGGCACGACGGTAGGGGAGGGCACGCTGCGCCCGACCCAGCAAACCCTGCTGCTGGTTCAGCAGTCGCTGCTCAATGCGCAAATTGAACAGCAGCGTAAAAGCCTGGAAGGGAATACGGTGCTGCAGGACACGCTCCAGAAGCAGCGTGATTACGTCACCGCGAACATTAATCGTCTGGAGCATCAGCTTCAGCTGTTGCAGGAGGCGGTAAACAGCAAACGCCTGACCCTGACGGAAAAAACCGCTCAGGAAGCCGTCTCGCCGGACGAAACTGCCCGCATTCAGGCCAACCCGCTGGTGAAACAGGAGCTTGAAGCTAACCACCAGCTCAGCCAGCGCCTGATACTGGCGACGGAAAGCGGCAACTCGCTGGTTCAGCAAAATATCAAAGTGAAGAACTGGCTGGATCGCGCGTTGCAGGCGGAGCGCAACATCAAAGAGCAGATCGCGGTTCTGAAGGGCAGCCTCCTGCTGTCGCGTATTCTCTACCAGCAGCAGCAGACGCTGCCGTCTGCCGACGAGCTGGAGGACATGACCAACCGCATTGCGGATTTACGTCTGGAGCAGTTTGACGTCAACCAGCAGCGCGATGCCCTTTTCCAGAGTGATGCCTTCGTCGCCAAAATTGAAGAGGGGCACTCCAGTGACGTAAACCCGGAAGTACATGACGCGCTGCTCCAGGTGGTGGATATGCGCCGTGAACTGCTTGACCAGCTCAATAAACAGCTGGGCAACCAGCTGATGATGGCAATTAACCTGCAGATCAACCAGCAGCAGCTGGTCAGCGTGTCAAAAAGCCTGCAGGAGATTTTGACGCAGCAGATTTTCTGGGTGAACAGCAACAAGCCGATGGACTGGGACTGGATTAAGTCCTTCCCGGAGACGCTGAAAACGCAGATTAAGAGCATGAAAATCACCGTGAACTGGGAGAAAGCCTGGCCTGCGGTAATGATTGCTTTCCTGGCGGGCTTACCGCTGCTGCTGATTGCCGGTCTGATCCGCTGGCGTTTGAAATGGCTGAAACAGTACCAGGCGAAGCTGGCCTCGGAAGTGGGGCAACTGCGTAACGACAGCCAGCTCCATACGCCAAAAGCGATTCTGATCGATCTCATTCGCGCGCTGCCGGTGTGCCTGATTATTCTGGCCGTGGGCCTGATCCTGCTCACGATGCAGCTTAACGTCAGCGATCTGCTCTGGGCGTTCAGTAAAAAACTGGCGCTGTTCTGGCTGGTATTTGGCGTGTGCTGGAAGGTGCTCGAAAAAGACGGCGTGGCGGTCCGTCACTTCAACATGCCGGCTCAGCTGACCAGCCACTGGCGTCGCCAGATTGTGCGCGTCAGCCTGGCGCTCCTGCCGCTGCACTTCTGGTCGGTAGTCTCCGAGCTTTCCCCGCTGCATCTGATGGATGATGTGCTGGGTCAACTGGTCATTCTGCTCAACCTGCTGCTGATTGCGATCCTGATGTGGCCGATGTGCCGCGACAGCTGGCGTGATAAAGAGTCCCACAATATCCGTCTGGCCACCGTGACGGTGCTGGCGATCATTCCGCTGGCGCTGATGGTGCTTACGGCAACGGGCTACTTCTACACCACGCTGCGCCTGTCCGGGCGCTGGATCGAGACGGTCTATCTGGTGATCGTCTGGAACCTGCTCTATCAGACCGTGCTGCGCGGCTTAAGCGTCGCGGCCCGCCGCATTGCTTACCGTCGTGCCATTGCGCGTCGTCAGCATCAGGTGAAAGAGGGGGCTGAAGGCGCGGAGCCGCAGGAAGAGCCGACCATCGCGCTGGAGCAGGTTAACCAGCAGACGCTGCGTATCACCATGCTGGTGATGATCGCGCTGTTTGCGGTGATGTTCTGGGCGATCTGGTCTGATTTAATTACCGTCTTCGCCTATCTCGACAGTATTACCCTCTGGCAGTACAACGGTACCGAAGCCGGCGCGGCGGTGATGAAAAGCGTCACCATGGGCAGCCTGCTGTTTGCGCTGGTGTCGTCGGTGGTGGCCTGGGCGCTGATTCGTAACCTGCCGGGTCTGCTGGAAGTGCTGGTGCTCTCAAGGCTGAACCTGCGCCAGGGGGCGTCTTACGCCATCACCACCATCCTGAATTACGTCATCATTATCGTCGGGGCGATGACGGTATTCGGCTCGCTGGGCGTCTCGTGGGATAAACTGCAGTGGCTGGCGGCGGCCCTCTCGGTCGGTCTTGGTTTTGGCCTGCAGGAGATCTTCGGTAACTTTGTCTCCGGCCTGATTATCCTCTTCGAACGTCCGGTGCGTATCGGCGATACCGTCACCATCGGCACGTTCTCCGGGACCGTCAGCAAGATCCGAATTCGTGCGACCACCATCACCGACTTCGATCGCAAAGAGGTGATCATCCCGAACAAAGCGTTCGTGACCGAGCGTCTGATCAACTGGTCGCTCTCTGATACGGTGACGCGCGTGGTGATCCGCCTGGGCGTAGCCTATGGATCGGATCTGGATAAGGTGAAAGAGGTGCTGCTGAAGGCGGCGTCTGAGCATCCGAAAGTGATGCACGATCCTGCCCCGGCTGTGTTCTTCACCACCTTTGGGCCGAGTACGCTGGATCACGAGCTGCGTTTATACGTGCGCGAGCTGCGCGACCGCAGCTACACGGTGGATGAGCTTAACCGCTCTATCGATCGCCTGTGCCGTGAAAACGATATTAATATCGCCTTCAACCAGCTTGAGGTTCACCTGCGTAACGAGAAAGGTGATGAGCATACGGAAGTGAAGCGCGACATTAAGGGCGACGACCCGACTCCGGCTTAATCTATTTTCCCTCTCCCACGGGGAGAGGGTTAGGGTGAGGGGGAAGTTTCCCCTCAAAATCCCGCCGCACAATCTCCAGCGCTTTAAGCACCGTCCCGGCGGGGATCTCATGATTCTCCAGCAGCATAATCAAATCGACGGCCAGCTTGACCTCATCGGGTGCATTTTCCAGTGACATAGATGTGGCTCCAGTTAACGGGTCAGGCGTTCAATCACGCGTTCAATATCATCCAGCGCCTGACGGCAGCGGACGATGCGGCCTTCCAGCGCGCTAATCTCGCGCATCAATAGCTGCTGCTCTTCCAGCGTTTCGCTGGTGTTCAGGCGGGCTTCGCGCTCGCGCTTCATCTCAAACAGACGCCGCTCAAACTCCTGGTTCTCCAGCCGCTTGCGCTGCCATTTTCCCAGCCCAGGCGAGGCGCTGTCCCACACCCGTAGCGGCCAGGCGGCGATTTCGCGGTGCAGGGCGGCGATCTGCTCGGTAAGATGCTCAGCAAGCCACACCACCTGTTCCTGCTGTTCACTCTCAACCGCGTGGCGAAGCTCATCGAGGTTGGTCTGCATCTCAGCAAGGTAATCCTGAATGACGGTGCTGCGGGTGCGGAAAAGCTGCCGGTCAAAGCGCGGTTTCAGCGTGGCGTGTCCCATCAGCGGCGTGGCCTGCGCCCGCAGAGCGATCAGCTGATTTTGCAGCTTCTCAAGAAGCAGTGCTGTTTTCAATGCGCTCTCCAGTGGTAAAGTAGCCGTTCAGTTTGATAACGATTCGCATTATGCAGCGTACTATTTTAATCATCATTGGCTGGCTCGCGGTAGTGCTGGGTACGCTGGGCATCGTATTGCCCTTGCTGCCGACCACCCCGTTTATCCTGCTGGCCGCCTGGTGCTTCGCCCGCTCGTCGCCGCGTTTTCACCACTGGCTGCTGTACCGCTCGTGGTTTGGCGGCTACCTGCGGCACTGGCAAAAACACCGGGCCATGCCGCCCGGGGCCAAGCCGCGCGCCATTGCCTTTATCCTGATCACCTTCGCCATTTCGTTATGGCTGGTGAACATGATGTGGGTGCGTATTCTGCTGCTGGCGATCCTGGCCTGCCTGCTGATCTTCATGTGGCGGATCCCCGTGGTTGATGAAAAGCAACAAAAGCACTGAAGCCTCATCATGGCGGTTGCAATTATGGCGCGCAGCCAGTAAATTCGACCGTTTTCGAGCACAGGTGCGCCTGGTCAAAGGTTAAACAACTGTTACTTTGACCGACTCGTCGCGCGCCGTGAGTAACACTGTTTCATTTAGGCACAAACCGATGACCGCAACTGCACAGCAGCTTGAATATCTGAAAAATAGCATCAAAAGCATCCAGGACTATCCAAAGCCTGGCATTCTTTTCCGTGATGTCACCAGCTTGCTGGAAGACCCGAAAGCGTACGCGCTCAGCATTGAACTGCTGGTCGAACGTTATAAAAACGCCGGGATCACCAAAGTAGTAGGTACCGAAGCCCGCGGCTTCCTGTTTGGCGCACCGGTTGCGCTGGCGATGGGCGTGGGTTTTGTGCCGGTGCGTAAGCCGCGCAAACTGCCGCGTGAAACCATCGCGGAGAGCTACGAGCTGGAGTACGGCACCGATCAGCTGGAGATCCACGTTGACGCGATCAAGCCCGGCGACAAAGTGCTGGTGGTTGACGATCTGCTGGCAACCGGCGGCACCATTGAAGCGACCGTCAAGCTGATCCGCCGTCTGGGTGGTGAAGTGACCGACGCGGCCTTCATCATCAACCTGTTCGATCTTGGCGGTGAACAGCGCCTGGAAAAACAGGGCATTACCAGCTACAGCCTGGTGCCTTTCCCGGGTCATTAATCCCGGTTTTCACAACCTCGCTCAATGGGTGAGGTTGTGATAGCATTCCCCTCCATAAATTCACCTTCCAGCGTTGCAGAGCCTGCCCATGAGTTATCAGGTGTTAGCCCGTAAATGGCGACCACAAACCTTTGCTGACGTTGTCGGTCAGGAACATGTGCTGACGGCCCTGGCGAACGGCTTGTCGCTAGGTCGCATCCATCATGCCTATCTTTTTTCCGGCACCCGCGGCGTCGGTAAGACTTCTATTGCCCGTCTGCTGGCGAAAGGTCTGAACTGCGAAACCGGGATCACCGCCACCCCGTGCGGCGTATGTGACAACTGCCGCGAGATCGAGCAGGGGCGTTTTGTCGATCTGATCGAGATCGACGCCGCCTCGCGTACCAAGGTGGAAGACACCCGCGATCTGCTCGACAACGTGCAGTACGCCCCGGCGCGCGGCCGCTTCAAGGTCTACCTGATCGATGAAGTGCACATGCTGTCGCGCCACAGCTTTAACGCCCTGCTGAAAACGCTGGAAGAGCCGCCCGCGCACGTTAAATTCCTGCTGGCGACCACCGATCCGCAAAAGTTGCCGGTCACCATCCTGTCGCGCTGCCTGCAGTTCCACCTGAAGGCGCTGGACGTCGAACAGATCCGCGCGCAGCTTGAGCACATCCTTGATGAAGAGAAGATCGTTCACGAGCCGCGCGCCCTGCAGCTGCTGGCCCGCGCGGCTGACGGCAGCCTGCGTGATGCGCTAAGCCTGACCGACCAGGCGATCGCCAGCGGTGACGGCAAGCTCTCGACCGAAGCGGTCAGCACCATGCTCGGCACGCTGGATGACGATCAGGCGCTGTCGCTCATCGAAGCGATGATTGCCGCCAACGGCGAGCGCGTGATGTCGCTGGTGAACGCGGCCGCTGCCCGCGGTATTGAGTGGGAAGCGCTGCTGGTTGAGATGCTCAGCCTGCTGCACCGCGTGGCGATGCTGCAGCTGTCTCCGTCGGCCATCGGTGCGGATATGGCCGCTATTGAACAGCGGATGCGTGAACTTGCCCGCACCGTGCCGCCTGCCGACGTGCAGCTGTATTACCAGACGCTGCTGATTGGCCGCAAAGAGCTACCGTTCGCGCCGGACCCCAGGATGGGCGTCGAAATGACGCTGCTGCGCGCGCTGGCGTTCCACCCGCGCATGCCGTTGCCGGAACCGGAAGCGCCCCGACAGTCCTTTGCGCCGGTTGCTCCGACCGCGGTAATGTCACCGCAGCAGGTGCCACCGCAGCCGACGCCGCCGCCACAGCAAAATGTGCCGCTGTCGGATGCCACCAGTTCGGTGCTTGCCGCACGCAGCCAGCTGCAGCGTGCGCAGGGAGTAACCAAACCAAAAAAGAGTGAACCGGCAGCGCCAGGAAGAGCGCGGCCGGTGAACAACGCCGCGCTTGAACGACTGGCCTCGGTAACGGAGCGCGTACAGTCGCGTCCGGCACCGTCCGCGCTCGAGCAGAAAGCCCCGGTGAAAGAAGAGGCTTACCGCTGGAAGGCGACCACCGTTGTTGAAACGGTCAAGGAAGTGGTCGCCACGCCGAAAGCGCTGAAAAAGGCGCTGGAGCATGAAAAAACGCCGGAGCTTTCCGCTAAGCTCGCCGAAGAGTCCATCGCGCGCGACGCCTGGGCCGCTGAGGTCAGCCAACTCCAGTTGCCGAAGCTGGTGGAGCAGGTCGCGCTAAACGCCTGGAAAGAGCAGGACGGCAATCAGGTGCGTCTGCACCTGCGTCCGGGCCAGCGGCACCTCAATTCCCCTGGCGCGCAAAAGGCGCTGGCCGAGGCGCTTGCTGCTTTACAGGGTTCACCGGTTGAATTGACTATCATTGAAGATGATAATCCGGCAGTGAAAACGCCGCTCGAGTGGCGCCAGGCCATTTATGAAGAGAAGCTCGCGCAGGCGCGCGAGGCAATTATTGCGGATAACAACATTCAGACCCTGCGCCGGTTCTTCGACGCCGATCTGGATGAAGAGAGTATTCGCCCCATTTGATCGTGAGTCTGACTTACGGTTGTAATCCTTAACGTGAAAGAAGAGAGAAGCCTATGTTTGGTGGAAAAGGCGGTCTGGGTGGCCTGATGAAGCAGGCTCAGCAGATGCAGGAAAAAATGCAGAAGATGCAGGAAGAGATCGCTCAGCTGGAAGTCACGGGTGAATCCGGTGCCGGTCTGGTCAAGGTGACCATCAACGGTGCGCACAACTGCCGTCGCGTTGAAATCGACCCGAGCCTGCTCGAAGACGACAAAGAGATGCTGGAAGATCTGGTAGCAGCCGCGTTTAACGATGCCGCTCGCCGTATCGACGAAACCCAGAAAGAGAAAATGGCCTCTGTTTCCAGCGGTATGCAGCTGCCGCCGGGCTTTAAGATGCCATTCTGATGCAAACCAGTCCGCTGCTCACGCAGTTAATGGAAGCACTGCGCTGCCTGCCGGGCGTTGGCCCGAAGTCGGCGCAGCGCATGGCGTTTACGCTATTGCAGCGCGACCGCAGCGGCGGGATGCGCCTGGCGCAGGCTCTGACCCGCGCCATGTCAGAAATTGGTCACTGTGCGGATTGCCGGACCTTTACCGAGCAGGACGTGTGTAACATCTGTACGAACCCGCGTCGTCAGGAGAACGGCCAGATTTGCGTGGTGGAGAGTCCGGCGGACATCTACGCCATCGAACAAACCGGGCAGTTTTCCGGCCGCTATTTCGTGCTGATGGGGCATCTCTCCCCGCTGGACGGCATTGGCCCGGACGATATCGGTCTTGACCGCCTTGAACAGCGTCTTGAATCCGAAATGATCAAAGAGGTGATCCTCGCCACCAACCCCACGGTGGAAGGGGAGGCAACCGCCAACTACATCGCCGAGCTGTGCGCGCAGTACGGCGTTGACGCCAGCCGCATCGCCCACGGCGTGCCGGTCGGCGGCGAGCTGGAAATGGTCGACGGCACCACGCTGTCGCACTCTCTGGCCGGACGTCACAAGATTATTTTCTGACCAAACGGAGGCCGCGCGCGCGGCCTCCGCTTGAAAATTTCCCCCCGTATCCCCATCTCTCACTCAACGTTTTAAAACCCCATTAAATGGCATTGTTGAGGTCGACATAGATGAAAGGACAAGAAACCCGTGGTTTCCAGTCAGAAGTAAAACAGCTTCTGCACCTGATGATCCATTCCCTGTATTCCAACAAAGAAATTTTCCTGCGTGAGCTGATTTCCAACGCCTCCGATGCGGCGGACAAGCTGCGCTTCCGCGCGCTGTCTAACCCGGATCTGTACGAAGGCGACGGCGAGCTGCGCGTGCGCGTCTCTTTCAACAAAGAGAACCGCACCCTGACGATTGCCGATAACGGCATCGGGATGAACCGCGACGAGGTCATCGACCACCTCGGGACCATCGCGAAATCCGGCACCAAAGCGTTCCTGGAGTCCATGGGCTCTGACCAGGCGAAAGACAGCCAGCTGATTGGCCAGTTCGGCGTAGGCTTCTACTCGGCGTTCATCGTGGCGGACAAAGTCACCGTGCGCACCCGCGCGGCGGGCGACAGCGCCGAGAACGGCGTGCTGTGGGAATCCAAAGGGGAAGGCGAATACACCGTTGATGACATCACCAAAGCGGATCGCGGCACCGAAATCACCCTCCACCTGCGCGAAGGCGAAGATGATTTCCTGAACGACTGGCGCGTACGCTCCATCATCAGCAAATATTCCGACCACATCGCGCTGCCAGTAGAGATTGAAAAACAGGAAGAGAAAGACGGTGAAACCGTTGTTTCCTGGGAGAAAATCAACAAGGCGCAGGCGCTGTGGACGCGTAACAAGGCTGAAATCAAAGACGACGAGTACAACGAGTTTTATAAGCACATCGCTCACGACTTTACCGACCCGCTGACCTGGAGCCACAACCGCGTGGAAGGGAAGCAGGAGTACACCAGCCTGCTGTACATTCCGGCACAGGCACCGTGGGACATGTGGAACCGCGATCACAAGCACGGCCTGAAGCTGTACGTGCAGCGCGTCTTCATCATGGACGACGCCGAGCAGTTCATGCCGAACTACCTGCGCTTTGTTCGTGGCCTGATAGACTCCAACGATCTGCCGCTGAACGTCTCCCGTGAAATCCTCCAGGACAGCACCGTTACCCGTAATCTGCGTAACGCTCTGACCAAACGTGCGTTGCAGATGCTGGAAAAACTGGCGAAAGACGACGCGGAAAAATACCAGACCTTCTGGAAACAGTTCGGCCTGGTGCTGAAAGAAGGCCCGGCTGAAGACATGGCGAACGTTGAAACTATCGCCAAACTGCTGCGCTTCGCCTCTACGCATACCGACTCCTCCGCCCAGACCGTGTCGCTGGAAGAGTACGTCTCCCGCATGAAGGAAGGGCAGGAGAAGATCTACTACATCACTGCCGACAGCTATGCGGCAGCGAAGAGCAGCCCGCACCTGGAGCTGCTGCGTAAGAAAGGCATTGAAGTGCTGCTGCTTTCTGACCGCATCGACGAGTGGATGATGAACTACCTGACCGAGTTCGACGGTAAGGCGTTCCAGTCCGTTGCCAAAGCCGACGAGTCCATCGACAAGCTGGCGGATGAAGTGGACGAAAGCGCGAAAGAAGCCGAGAAGGCGCTGGAGCCGTTCGTTGAGCGTGTCAAAACCCTGCTGGGCGACCGCGTGAAAGAGGTGCGCTTTACGCACCGTCTGACCGATACTCCGGCTATTGTCACCACCGATGCGGACGAAATGAGCACCCAGATGGCGAAGCTGTTCGCCGCGGCGGGCCAGGCCGTGCCGGAAGTGAAATATATCTTTGAGCTTAATCCGGATCATCCGCTGGTGAAACGCGCGGCGGATACCCAGGACGAAGCTCGCTTTGCCGAGTGGGTTGAACTCCTGCTGGATCAGTCCCTGCTGGCCGAGCGCGGCACCCTGGAAGATCCTAACCTGTTCATTAAACGTGTGAATGCGCTGCTGCTGGCGTAACTGACCATGTCTCCCTGGTCTTCTCCCTCTCCCCGTGGGTGAGGGCCGGGGTGAGGGCACCAGACCGCACTCTCCCAAATTATCTCCCCCCATTAACCGTTTCAGCCTTCCCGCCTTCCTTGAGCCACGCCCGTTCTGGTGGTATTGTTTAGCGCTTTTGAAAAATTGAAACGACATTTGAGGGGATTTTCGCAATGCGTATTATTCTGCTTGGCGCTCCGGGCGCGGGTAAAGGAACTCAGGCTCAGTTCATCATGGAGAAATACGGTATTCCGCAAATCTCCACCGGTGACATGCTGCGCGCCGCTGTAAAATCTGGCTCCGAGCTGGGTAAACAAGCGAAAGACATCATGGACGCAGGCAAGCTGGTAACCGACGAGCTGGTTATCGCGCTGGTTAAAGAGCGCATTGCGCAGGAAGACTGCCGTAACGGTTTCCTGCTGGACGGCTTCCCGCGCACCATTCCTCAGGCTGACGCCATGAAAGAAGCGGGCATCAACGTGGACTACGTTCTGGAGTTCGACGTACCGGACGAGCTGATCGTTGACCGTATCGTTGGCCGTCGCGTGCACGCTGCCTCTGGCCGCGTTTACCACATCAAATTCAACCCGCCTAAGGTTGAAGGCAAAGACGACGTGACCGGCGAAGAGCTGACCACCCGTAAAGACGATCAGGAAGAGACCGTGCGTAAACGCCTGGTTGAATACCATCAGATGACCGCGCCGCTGATTGGCTACTACACCAAAGAAGCGCAGGCGGGTAACACCAAATACGCCAAAGTTGACGGCACCAAAGCCGTGGCTGACGTACGTGCAGAGCTGGAAAAAATCCTCGGCTAATCGCGCGCCTCTCACCCGGGCTCCCGGGTGAGAAATATTCTCATCTTACCTATTACAGCAATGGGTTTCGTTTAAACGCATTTCCGCTACAATTGACAACCTATCAAATGGTTAAGAGGCGTGAATGAGTCAGGCGAAAACCGGCATCCTGCTTGCCAATCTGGGCACCCCAGAAGCACCCACTCCAGCGGCGGTAAAACGCTACCTGCGACAATTTTTAAGCGACACGCGCGTCGTGGATTTTCCGAGACTGCTGTGGTGGCCGCTGCTGCGTGGCGTCATTCTGCCGATTCGCTCTCCGCGCGTCGCCAAACTTTATCAGTCCGTCTGGATGGAAGAGGGCTCGCCGCTGATGGTGTACAGCCGTCGTCAGGAAAAAGCGCTGGCCGCCCGTCTGCCGGATATGCCCGTCGCACTCGGCATGAGCTACGGTAAACCTTCGCTGGAAAGCGCCGTCGACGCGCTGCTGGCACAGGGCGTGGATCATATCGTCGTGCTGGCCTTGTATCCGCAGTACTCCTGCTCGACGGTGGCCGCCGTCTGGGACGAGCTGGCGCGTATTCTGAAGACGCGTCGCCGCATTCCAGGCGTGACCTTTATTCGCGATTACGCCGATAACGACCTCTACATCAAGGCCCTTGCCAACAGCGCTCGTGCGTCGTTTGAAAAGCACGGCGAACCGGATCTGCTGCTGCTCTCCTATCACGGTATTCCGCAGCGTTTCGCCAATGAAGGGGATGATTACCCCCAGCGCTGCCGCGATACCACCCGCGAGCTGGTCTCCGCCCTTGGCCTGCCGCCGGAGAAGGTGATGATGACCTTCCAGTCGCGCTTTGGCCGCGAGCCGTGGCTGACGCCGTACACCGATGAAACCCTCAAAATGCTTGGCGAGAAGGGCGTGAAGCACATTCAGGTGATGTCGCCGGGCTTCTCGGCGGACTGCCTTGAAACGCTGGAGGAGGTCGCGGTGCAAAACCGGGAATTTTTCCTTGAGGCCGGCGGCGAAAAGTATGAGTACATTCCGGCGCTTAACGACTCACCTGAGCATATCGACATGATGGTCTCGCTGGTGACGAACAGCCGCTGATCGCACTCCGGGCCGGGTTTGTGCTACCATTCCCGGCCCATATTCTTCGTACAGTTCAGACCATGAAATTTCCCGGTAAACGCAAATCCAAACACTACTTTCCCGTCGATGCCCGCGATCCGCTCCTGCAGCAAATCCAGCCTGAAAATGAAACCAGCGCGGCCTGGGTTGTCGGTATCGACCAGACGCTGGTGGACATTGAAGCGAAAGTGGATGATGAGTTTGTCGCCCGTTACGGTCTGAGCGCCGGTCACTCGCTGGTGATTGAGGACGACGTTGCCGAAGCGCTGTATCAGGAGCTGGTGCGCGAAAATCTGATTACCCATCAGTTCGCTGGCGGCACCATCGGCAACACCATGCATAATTACTCGGTGCTGGCAGATGACCGCTCGGTGCTGCTCGGCGTGATGTGCAGCAATATCGAAATCGGTGGCTACGCCTACCGCTACCTGTGCAACACCTCCAGCCGCACCGATCTGAACTATCTCCAGGGCGTAGACGGGCCGATTGGCCGCTGCTTTACGCTGATCGGCGAATCCGGCGAGCGTACCTTTGCCATCAGCCCGGGCCACATGAACAAGCTGCGCGCGGAAAGCATTCCCGAAGAGGTGATCGCGGGCGCGTCTGCGCTGGTGCTGACCTCCTACCTGGTGCGCTGCAAGCCGGGCGAGCCGATGCCGGAAGCGACCATGAAGGCGATTGAGTACGCCAAAAAGTACGACGTGCCCGTCGTTCTGACGCTGGGCACCAAATTCGTGATTGCCGATAACCCGGAGTGGTGGCAGACCTTCCTGAAAGAGCACGTCTCGATTCTGGCGATGAACGAAGAAGAGGCCGAGGCGCTGACCGGTGAAAGCGATCCGCTGCTGGCGTCCGACAAAGCGCTGGACTGGGTGGATCTGGTGCTCTGCACCGCGGGTCCGGTTGGGCTGTATATGGCGGGGTTCACGGAAGAAGAGAGCAAGCGCAAAACCCAGCACCCGCTGCTGCCGGGGGCGATTGCGGAGTTCAACCAGTACGAGTTCAGCCGCGGCATGCGCCACAAAGACTGCGTGAATCCGCTGCGTATCTACTCCCACATTGCGCCGTATATGGGCGGGCCGGAGAAGATCATGAACACTAACGGCGCGGGCGACGGCGCGCTGGCCGCGCTGCTGCATGACATTACCGCGAACGCCTATCACAAAACTAATGTGCCGAACTCCAGCAAGCACAAGTTCAGCTGGCTGACCTATTCGTCGCTGGCGCAGGTGTGCAAGTATGCCAACCGCGTGAGCTATCAGGTGCTGAACCAGCATTCACCGCGCTTAACGCGCGGTCTGCCGGAACGAGAAGACAGCCTCGAAGAGGCGTACTGGGATAGGTAAAAGCAAAACGGCAACCTGTGGTTGCCGTTTTTAGTATTTGTTCCCTCTCCCTGTGGGAGAGGGCCAGGGTGAGGGCATCAGGCCGCAGCAAACTTACCCCGTAACCGCCTCTTCAACTGGCGGCTTCGTCAGCAGCGTCAGCATGGTGTTCGCAATCTCACGCTCGCCCATCACCACCTGATTCGCGCCGCGCTCGGTAATGTATTCCACCTCGTCGTCATAGTGCGCTCGGGCAATGATCTCAATACCGGGGCACTTCTCACGCGCGGAGGCCACAATCTCACCCGCTTCATAACCGTTTGGAATGGTCAGCAGCAGCCAGCGGGCACAGTCCAGATGTGCCAGCTCCATGATCTCTTCGTTCGCCGCATTGCCCAGCACCGCACGAATCCCGCGCTCGCGAAGCTCATCCACGCGGGTGCGTGACGTCTCAATCACCACCAGCGGGATCCCCTGCGCCATCAGCTTCTCGCCGAGCAGGCTGCCGACGCGGCCAAAGCCCACCAGCAGGGCGTGATTACAAATATCCACCGGGATCTGCTTCTCTTCTTCCGTTGCCTCTTCCAGCGTCTGCTCTTCGAGGGTTTCGGTCTTCTCGAGGTATTTTTCCAGCAGGGCAAACAATACCGGGTTTAGCATGATGGAGAGGATTGCCCCTGCCAGCACCAGATTTTGCCCCGCCTGTGGCAGCAGGTTCAATGCCATGCCCAGACCGGCCAGAATAAAGGCGAACTCACCGATCTGCGCCAGGCTGGCGGCAATGGTCAGCGCCGTGCGCGGGGAGTGGCCGAACATTCGCACCAGGAAGAAAGCCGCGAGCGACTTACCAAAAATAATGATCGCCAGCGTGCCCAGCACGGCCAGCGGCTGCTGGATCAGCACCAGCGGGTCGAACAGCATCCCGACGGAGACGAAGAACAGCACGGCAAACGCATCGCGCAGCGGCAGCGTGTCGTGCGCCGCACGGTGGCTCAGCTCGGATTCGTTCAGCACCATCCCGGCGAAGAACGCCCCCAGGGCAAAGGAGACATCAAACAGCTCAACGGCACCGAAGGCGATGCCCAGCGCCAGCGCCAGCACGGAGAGGGTAAACAGCTCGCGGGAGCCGGTTGCCGCGCTGCGGGACATGATCCACGGCACCAGACGGCGACCCACCAGCATCATGATGGCGATAAAGGCCACCACCTTACCGATGGTGATGCTCATATCCAGCGCCAGCGAGGCGAAACCGATGTTCTCTTTTTCCATCATCCCGGCGACGGCGGGGAGCAGCACCAGCGTCAACACCATCACCAGATCTTCCACAATCAGCCAGCCAATCGCGATTTGCCCGCGCTGGCTGTCTATCAACTGCCTCTCTTCAAGCGCGCGCAGCAGCACCACGGTACTGGCGGTGGAGAGGCACAGCCCAAAGACGATGCCGGTCATCAGCGACCAGCCCAGCACTGCCGAAAGCGCCATGCCCAGCAGCGTCGCCACCCCTATCTGGGCGATCGCTCCGGGTATGGCGATCGACTTTACCGCCATCAGGTCCTTCAGCGAAAAATGCAGACCGACGCCAAACATCAGCAGAATCACGCCCAATTCCGCCAGTTCAGGAGCCAGTTTGGTATCCGCAACAAAACCTGGCGTAAACGGTCCCGCCAGCACACCTGCCAGCAGATAGCCGACAAGAGGAGAAATACGCAGCTTATTGGCAATCATGCCAAGGATAAAAGCGAGCACAAGTCCACCAACAATGGTGGTAATAAGCGGTGTGGCGTGGTGCATTCCGTCTCCTTTCGTGGTGAGTGTTCCATTTTTGGCGTGAATACCAAAAAGCCAGGTAATAGTTTATGACAATTTTTACCCTTATGTTTATGAATAATTGTTGAAGTTTGAATAAAACAGCAATATGCGCGTAAAAAAGCGCATTTTGATAAATTACGCAAGAGGAGAAAGAAGAAACCCTTATGGCATCAGGCTGTCAGGCAGCCAAAGTCAAACTTTGGCTGCCCGTAATTTACGCTTTGTGGCGATTATCAGGCAGAAATATGGTCAACATCCCAAGAAGCGGCAGGAAAGCGCAGATTTTGTAAACCAGGAAGATGCTGGTGTGATCCGCAACCATCCCTAATACGGCTGCGCCAAGGCCGCCCATCCCAAAGGCGAAACCGAAAAAGAGCCCGGAAACCATACCAATACGGCCCGGCAGCAGCTCCTGAGCATAGACCAGGATAGCGGAAAACGCGGAGGCGAGGATAAAACCGATTATCACGGTTAAAATCCCGGTCCATTCCAGGCTTGCGTACGGCAAAATAAGGGTAAACGGCGCCACCCCGAGGATAGAGCCCCAAATGACATATTTACGGCCAATTTTATCCCCCACCGGCCCGCCAATGACCGTTCCTGCGGCCACCGCGAAGAGGAAAGCAAACAGGTGAAACTGCGCGTTTTGTACCGATAATCCGAATTTTTGCATCAGATAAAAGGTGTAATAGCTGCTAATGCTCGCCATATAGAAGTATTTCGAGAAAATCAGCACCAGCAGCACGGAGACCGCAAGAATGACCTTATTACGAGGCAGGGGATTGATAACCTTCGCTTTAGGTTTCCCTTTGTTCACGCGATGCTGGGCGGCGTACCAGCGGCTGATCTGTGCCAGCACGACAATGGCGAGCAGGGCGGCCAGCACAAACCAGGCCACATTGCCTTTGCCATACGGGGCGATAATCACCGCCGCCAGCAGCGGGCCGAGGGAGCTACCGAAGTTGCCCCCTACCTGGAAGAGTGACTGCGCCAGCCCGTGACGGCCACCGGAGGCCATACGCGCCACGCGTGAGGACTCCGGATGGAAGACGGACGAGCCGGTCCCCACCAGCGCGGCGGCGAGCAGAACCGCTTCAAAACTGCCTGCCATAGCCAGCAGCACCAGCCCGCTTAAGGTAAAGCACATGCCTATCGGCAGCGACCACGGCATCGGGTATTTATCCGTCCAGTAACCCACCACCGGCTGCAGCAGCGACGAGGCCAGCTGGAAGGTCAGGGTGATCATCCCGATCTGTACGAAGGTTAACGAAAATTCGGACTGCAGCAGCGGGTAGATCGCCAGAATTAACGACTGGATCATGTCGTTGAGCAGGTGCGAGAGGCTGATTGCGCCTAAAACTTTAAAAGAGGTGCGCGACGCCGGCGCGCCCGGAGCGGGCTGGGTTGATTCACTGATTGCCATAAATACCACGTCAATTTGTTATTAGAGATGCAGGGAGTAATTATTATCCGACTAACATACTCGTCCGTGACATTTGAAGAAAGTCGCAATTCTGAAAACTTATTTGTCTATTCTTGTTAGTCACTGTAATTTTTGCCTTTGTCTATTGGTCAGGGAGAGAGAAGATGAAGTTAATGAAGCGGGGCGTCGCGCTGGCGCTTATTGCCGCATGGGGCCTGGCAAGCCTGCCCGCGCAGGCGTATGAAAAAGATAAAACCTATAAAATCACCATTCTGCATACCAACGATCATCACGGTCATTTCTGGCGCAGTGAATACGGCGAGTATGGTCTGTCGGCGCAAAAAACACTGGTGGACGGCATTCGCAAAGAGGTGGCGGCCCAGGGCGGCAGCGTGCTGTTGCTCTCAGGCGGGGATATTAATACCGGCGTGCCGGAATCGGATTTACAGGATGCTGAACCCGATTTCCGCGGCATGAATTTAATCGGTTACGACGCGATGGCCGTTGGCAACCACGAGTTTGACAATCCGCTGAGCGTGCTGCGCCAGCAGGAGAAATGGTCCAAATTCCCGTTCCTCTCCGCCAATATTTACCAGAAAAGCACCGGCGAACGTCTGTTTAAACCGTGGGCGCTGTTTAAGCGTCAGGATCTCAAAATCGCGGTCATCGGCTTAACCACCGACGATACGGCAAAAATCGGTAACCCTGAGTTCTTCACCGATATCGAATTCCGCAAACCGGCAGACGAAGCGAAGCTGGTGATTCAGGAGCTGCAGCAGAACGAAAAGCCGGACGTGATTATCGCCACTACCCACATGGGACACTACGATAACGGCGAGCACGGCTCCAATGCGCCCGGCGACGTGGAGATGGCGCGCAGCCTGCCAGCGGGCTCGCTGGCGATGATTGTGGGCGGTCACTCGCAGGATCCGGTGTGCATGGCGTCGGAGAACAAAAAGCAGGTGGACTACGTGCCGGGCACGCCGTGTGCGCCAGATCGTCAGAACGGGATCTGGATTGTGCAGGCCCACGAGTGGGGTAAATACGTGGGTCGGGCGGACTTTGAGTTTCGTAACGGTGAGATGAAGCTGGTGCGCTATCAGCTTATCCCGGTGAACCTGAAGAAGAAAGTCACCTACCCGGACGGGAAAAGCGAGCGCGTACTTTACACGCCAGAGATTGCTGAAAACCAGCAGATGCTCTCCCTGCTGACGCCGTTCCAGAACAAAGGCAAGGCGCAGCTGGACGTGAAAATCGGCACGCTGAACGGTCGTCTGGAAGGGGACCGCAGTAAAGTCCGCTTCGTGCAGACCAACATGGGCCATCTGGTGCTGGCGGCGCAGATGGCGCGCACGAATGCGGACTTCGGCGTGATGAGCGGCGGCGGCATTCGTGACTCCATCGAAGGCGGAAACATCACCTATAAAGACGTGCTGAAGGTGCAGCCGTTCGGCAACGTGGTGGTGTATGCGGATATGAGCGGGAAAGAGGTCGTTGACTACCTGACCGCCGTGGCGCAGATGAAGCCGGACTCGGGTGCCTATCCGCAGTTTGCCAACGTCAGCTTTGTGGCGAAGGACGGCAAGCTCAACGATCTCAAAATCAAAGGCGAGCCGGTAGACCCTGCGAAAACCTACCGTCTGGCGACGTTAAGCTTTAACGCCACCGGCGGCGACGGCTATCCGCACATCGATAATAAACCGGGCTACGTAAACACCGGTTTTATTGATGCGGAAGTGCTGAAGCAGTACATCGAGCAGAACTCGCCGATTGACGTGAATGCCTATGAGCCGAAAGGTGAAGTGAGCTGGCAGTAGTGTTGTGCGGCCTGATGCCCTCATTCCAACCCTCTCCCACAGGGAGAGGGCGCGAACACAAAAAACGGTAACGCCTGTTACCGTTTTGCTTTTACCTCGTAGCCGCCACCCGGCTTTTTTTACTCCCGGCGGGCAATATCCGCAAACTTCGCGTCCAGCATTTTCGCCAGATCGCCCGCGGCCAGTTCAATATCCAGCCCGCGTTTACCGCCCGAAATATAGATCGTCTCAAATTCCTGCGAAGGCGCATCGATCAGCGTCGGCAGGCGCTTTTTCTGTCCGAGCGGGCTGATCCCGCCCACCAGATAGCCCGTGGTGCGTTGCGCAACCATCGGGTCCGCCATATCCACCTTTTTCGCCCCCAGCGCTTTCGCTACCTTTTTGAGATCGAGCTGTCCGGCAACGGGCGTTACCGCCACGGCGAGGTGCTTCATATCGCCATTCACCGCCACCAGCAGCGTTTTATAGACCTGATCAGCGTTCAGCCCCAGCTTGCGCACCACTTCATCACCAAAGTTGGTTTCGTTCGGATCGTGATCGTAAGTATGGATCCGGAAAGAAATATTGTTTTTTTCGAGTAATTTAACGGCGGGAGTCATAGCTATCCTTCTTACGTCAGACAATTCATGCAGCCAGCATACGCCTGACGTTTGTCTAAAAAATAGCACCATCTTGCGCAATAGTGTTGGCAGTGATGGTCACTTTGAGCGACAATCGGCTCAGCCGAAGGTCACTTCGGTATAATAAAAACGATGAAATTCCTCTTTGACGGGCCAATAGAGATATTGGCCATTTTTTTATTTCAACAGCGACGGCAAATTCCCTTCGCCGTATAAATGCAGCGCCCCGACCGCGACCACGTACTCCCCCGCAGGTAAAGCATGCAGCGTCTCTCGCCAGGCTTTGTTGCGCGCATTCATCAGCACATCATAAAGCGATTCACTGAACGTCGACGGTAGCGCCAGCTTACCGTCCGCGGGCGGCGCATCCAGCCACCAGCCAATCATGGTTTGCAGCAGACGCGCGTTGGTGTGCCAGTGGGTCAGGGTATCATCCAGCAGCATCAGACCGTCGTCAGGAAGCTGGCGCAGGAGCGCAATCTGGCTGTCCGTCCCTTCCAGCTCGATGATGGGCATACGGCGCGCCCGCGCCACGTTCAGCAGCTGGTAATCAATGCCGTAGTCACCGCGCAGGCCCAGACGCTGCGCCTGCGTGGCCTGCAGCACCATCGCAATTTGCCACAGCGGCAGGTTGTCAATCATGGAGAGCGACACGCCGGTTTCTGCCGCCACGCGCCTCAGCTCCGCGAGCTGGTCGTCGTTCAGGCGCTCCGCCAGCGGGAGATCGCTTTCAAGCCCGGCAAACGGCGACTCGTGGCCGGAAATGTCCGCCTCGACGACCAGCGCGTCGGCGCGCTTCAGGCGTTTTATCAGACCGGATGGCAGAGGAGACATTCCCTGCGTGCCCATATGGATGCTGCCGACCAGGTGCAGGTGTTGCCCGCCGGGAAGCGAGATATCCAGGCCGGGCCAGGCATAGCGGCGGGGAAAGAGGGCGCGAAACGATGCTTTTATACGATTAAACAGACTCATACGCGCTCCATGACCGGAAAGGGTCATGCTAGCGCGTACGAGAACAAGGTTCAATCCTTCGGTTTAAACCGCAGCAGACGGTTGGCGTTGCTCACCACGGTAATGGAAGAAAGTGCCATCGCCGCACCCGCAACCACTGGGTTCAGCAGGGTGCCGGTCAGCGGCCACAAAATGCCGGCAGCAACCGGAATACCGAGCGAGTTATAGACGAACGCCCCCAGCAGGTTCTGCTTCATGTTGCGCAACGTGGCTTTCGAAATGGCCAGGGCGTCGGCAACGCCCATCAGGCTGTGGCGCATCAGCGTGATGGCCGCGGTTTCGATGGCGACATCGCTCCCGCCACCCATGGCTATCCCTACGTCCGCCTGGGCCAGCGCCGGGGCGTCGTTGATGCCGTCGCCCACCATCGCCACCTGGCGACCCTGACTTTGCAGGTTCTTGATGGCGTCCGCTTTGCCGTCCGGCAGCACGCCCGCAATCACCTCATCAATACCGGCCTCTTTCGCGATGGCGTTGGCGGTGGTCGGGTTATCCCCGGTCAGCATCACCAGGCGATAGCCCGCGCGGTGCAGGCGCTGTAAGGCATCCACGCTGTCCTGGCGAAGCGGATCGCGCACGGCCAGCAGCGCGGCGGCTTTGCCATCCACCGCCAGCAGAACCGGGGTGGTGCCCCGAGACGCCTGTGCTTTCAGCTCTTCTTCCAGCGCGGACGTATCAACACCGTTTTCATTCAGCAATGCCTGGTTACCCAGCAACAGCGCGTGGCCGTCGGCTTCACCGCTGACGCCAAGCCCGCGTAGGGTACGGAAATTGCTGACCTGCGGCAGGGCAGAAGCATTCGCCTTATCGAGAATGGCACGGGCCAGCGGGTGGCTGGAGCCCTGCTCCAGCGCGGCGGCAAGGCGCAGCGCGTCCTCTTGCGCAATGCCAGCGGTGCTCACGGCCACTACCTGCGGTTTGCCCTCGGTCAGCGTGCCGGTTTTATCAAAGACAATCGTATCCAGGGTGCTCGCCCGCTGCAGGGCATCCGCATCACGGACCAGCACGCCAAACTCGGCGGCACGGCCCACGCCGGAGATAATTGACATCGGCGTCGCCAGACCAAGAGCGCACGGACAGGCGATGATCAACACCGTGGTGGCGATGACCAGGGTGTAGACAATCTGCGGTGCCGGGCCGAAGACATACCAGATCGCCGCGCTCAGCAGAGCAATGCCGACCACTACCGGCACAAAAATGGCTGAGATTTTGTCAGCAAGCTGGCCAATCTCCGGCTTGCTGCTCTGGGCCTGGCGGACCATGCGGATAATACGCGACAGCGTGGTGTGGCTACCGACGGCACTGGCGCGGAACAGCACGCTGCCGTCCTGCACTACCGTACCGGCATGAACCGCATCGCCCTGTGATTTTTGCTGGGGGATGGGCTCCCCGGTCAACATCGCTTCATCCAGCCAGGCGTCGCCCTGGGTGATTTCACCGTCGACGGGCACCCGGTCGCCGGTGGTCAGGCGCAGCGTCATGCCCGGCTGTACCTCCGCCAGCGGGACGCTTTTTTCCCCATCGTCCGTGACCACGCGGGCCGTCGGCGGGGTTAAATCGAGCAAGCGTTCCAGCGCTTTCGAGGAGCGCTGACGGGCGCGCGCTTCCAGCATGTGGCCCAGGTTAATCAGGCCGATAATCATGGCGCTGGCTTCATAATAGAGATGGCGGGCTTCCATTGGGAACCACTGGGGCCAGACGTTCACGCTCATGGAGTAAAGCCACGCCGCGCCGGTACCGAGCGCAACCAGCGTATCCATCGTCGCCGTGCGGTTTTTCAGGCTCTTCCAGGCGCTGGTATAAAAATGCCCACCTGCAAAGACCATGACCGCAAGGGTAATTAAACCAATCACCAGCCACAGCGTGCGGTTGTCTGCGGTGACCATCATGTTGTCACCCATCATGCCCCACACCATCACCGGAATACCGACCAGCAGGGCGACGATCGCCTGCCAGCGGAAGCGCTTCATGGTGGCAATAGCCGTTTCCTGTTGGCGCTCGCGGCGCTCGGCATCATCTTCGATGGCCTCCGCCCCGTAGCCCGCTTTTTCCACGGCCTGCACTAAATCTGCGGCGGAGGCACTGCCCATCACCAGCGCAGTACGCTCCGCAAGGTTGACCCGTGCCTGTGCGACGCCCGGTACCGCCTGCAGGGCGTTCTGCACGCGGGAGACGCAGCTGGCGCAGCTCATGCCGTTGATCAGCAGCTGTTGGCTGTCATCAATATCATCCGCTGCCGGAAGCTCAGGAGTGGCCGCTGTCAGTGCTTCCGACGGGGATGATGACTCTGCCAGCGGGTTAGCCTTTGGGTGGCTTAACTCCGCCCCATAACCGGCCTGTTTAATGGTATCAATCAGCGCGTCCGCGCTGGCGCTGCCGGTCACGGCGGCATGGTCGATAGTCACTTCAGCGCTTTCAACGTCAGGACGCTGTTCCAGGCTTTCTTTAACGCGTTTGACGCAGTGGCCGCAGGAGAGGCCGTCCAGCGTCAGGTCGATAGTGTGAGACATAACAAAACTCCCGTATAATATATTGGTCAGTTGTTGACCGGAGTAACGCTTTTCGCTAACTGTTATGAAGGTTAAACCTTCCATCAAGGGGAAGGTCAAGGGGGAAATGTGAATATCAGTGACGTGGCAAAAAAAACCGGCTTAACCAGCAAGGCGATCCGCTTTTATGAAGAGAAGGGGCTGGTAACGCCACCGCTGCGCAGTGAAAACGGCTACCGCAGCTACACGCAGCTGCATCTCGATGAACTGACGCTGCTGCGCCAGGCAAGACAGGTGGGGTTTAACCTGGAAGAGTGCGGCGAGCTGGTTAACCTGTTTAACGATCCGAAGCGCCACAGCGCGGACGTGAAAAAACGCACGCTGGAAAAAGTGGCGGAGATCGAGCGCCACATTATCGAGCTACAGGCGATGCGCGAACAGCTGCTGCAGCTGGCGGAATCCTGTCCGGGTGATGACAGCGCCGACTGCCCGATTATTGATAATCTTGCCGGCTGCTGCCATCGCAAAACCCACGTCTAGCAGGCTTTTACCCGCAGCGTAATCCCTTCCACCGCAATGACCTCAACCTGCGTTCCGGCACTGAGGTCGTCGTCGGCCACCACCGGCCACGAGCTGTCGCCCACGCGCATGTGCCCGCGCCCGTTCACCAGCGCGGCGTCGAGCGTAAAGCGCTTGCCGACAATTTGCTGTCCGCGCTGGTTAAGATGCGCGTCCAGCGGTTTCTGCTCTTTGACCTGACGGTTAAGCCAGCGCCACCACAGCCAGGCGGCAACCAGCGTCAACACGGCAAACAGCGCGCCCTGCCACGCCCAGCCCAGAGGAAGGATCCAGACCAGCAGGCCCGTAATGACTGCGGCAACACCGCTCCAGAGCAGGTAGCCGTTGCCGCCAAGCATCTCCGCCGCCAGCAATAAGCCACCGAGGCTTAGCCAGAAGGCATGAGGATGTGCAACGATGAGCTCAATCATTTTTTACGCTCGTTTCCGTTGTCTTTGATCAGTTCGGCGATCCCCGCGATAGAGCCCATCAGGCTGCTGGCGTCCAGGGGCATCATCACCACTTTGCTGTTGTTCGCGGAGCCGATCTCTTTCAGCGCATCGGTATATTTTTGCGCCACGAAGTAGTTCACGGCCTGGATATCTCCGGCGGCAATCGCCTCGGAGACCATCTGTGTCGCACGGGCTTCCGCTTCTGCGGAACGTTCACGCGCTTCCGCCTGTAAGAACGCGGACTGACGGTCGCCTTCGGCTTTCAGAATCTGCGACTGTTTTTCCCCTTCCGCTTTGAGGATCTCCGCCTGACGGACCCCTTCGGCTTCCAGAATATAGGCACGCTTGGTACGCTCGGCCTTCATCTGCGCGTTCATGGAGGCGATCAGCTCTGCCGGTGGGCGCACGTCGCGGATCTCAATACGGGTGACTTTGATCCCCCACGGGTTCGTTGCCTCGTCAACAATGTGCAGCAGGCGGGTATTGATGCTGTCGCGCTGGGAGAGCATTTCGTCCAGCTCCATCGAGCCGAGCACGGTACGGATGTTGGTCATCGTCAGGTTGACGATCGCCAGCTCCAGGTTGCTCACCTCATAGGCCGCTTTCGGCGCATCAATCACCTGAATAAAGCAGACGGCATCAATGGTAACGTTGGCGTTATCTTTGGAGATCACTTCCTGAGAGGGGATATCCAGCACCTGCTCCATCATGTTGATCTTGCGGCCGATCCGGTCCATGAACGGAACAATCAGGCTCAGGCCGGGCTGCAGCGTGTTGGTATAGCGGCCGAAGCGCTCGACGGTCCACTGGTAACCCTGAGGGACAATTTTGACACCTGCGCCCACGATAACCAGCGCGACGAATATAAGGACGGGAACAACGATGAGCATAAAAACCTCCTGTTTTGCATGCTTTGATGAGAAAAAGCGCGTGTTTGCTATTCGTAAGTATATCGGCTAATGGGCTAAAATTCGCCCCGTCCGACGGGCGGGGCAGAGCGTTAGTGGTAGCTGTAGGTAAAGTCAGCGATCAGCGCATCGTCACCCGCATCGGCGATGGCTTTCGACAGGCCGTGATAGAAGGTCTCCAGCCCAATCTCTTCGACCTGGCGCAGCTGCTCGCGGATCGGCGCGCAGAACAGTTCCGCATTGCCCGCGCCCACGCGCTTGTTGTTCGGCGGAAGCTGACCGGTGATCCCTTTGAACCAGGTGCGAACCGCGCCCTTCAGAGAGGTGGGCGCGTCGTTGACGGCGTCGTGTCCCGTCAGAATTTGCAGCGTCGGGAACTGGTCTGCACAGACTGCCGTTTTCATACGCGCATAAAACTGGCTGAAGAGTTCGAAAGACTGCAGATCGGTGACTTTGGGTTTGGTCGTTTTGCCCTGAACGTTGCCTGTCTTTTTCGCCGCGGGCTGCGCGGGCGCCAGCTTATTGAGCTGCAGATCGAACAGCAGGTTCGCGTGTTCGCGTCGTTTGCTTACGTCCGGGAAACGCTCAATAAACGCGCGGATAAATTCCGGCGTCATCAGGTCCGCAAAATCATGGTTGACCAGCCACTGGCCGCGGGCAAACTCACCGGGAGACTGGAACCAGGCCGGAACCTTGCCCGGCTCGAACTCTTTGACATTCCCTCTGCCGTCGATTTCAACGAAGCGAGTGCCGTTATCAAACGCAAAGCGGCAATTCTTCAGCTGAATGACCGGCTTCATCTTCAGCAGGCCCTTAACGAACCGGACAAGCTCTCCCCCGAACACATAAGCCGTAACGGATTCTGAAGCAATGGCAGCAAGAAGCTGATCGATGGTTTTCACGCCGGGTTCAAGTTCAGAAAACTCATAAAAAGTGTGAATATTAGACATTCTTGTACTTCCTTATTGTGTTGCGGGCAGAGCTTAACACCACTTTAACGAATGTTCTAAACCAGGGATACGGAAGTGTCGCTAAGGTCACGGCGTAAACTGTAAAGCGAAAGTGTAAAGCATGTCTAATGAATGCACGGTAAACACAATCGGAAGTCTTGGTGGCGAAAGGGGGCGCTAAAACGCGTTGTGACGAACGTGCGGCACGGATTATGCTAATTACGCTCAGGAGTTACTGGAAAAAATATGAACAACGAAAATGCAGTTTTGCAGATAAAGGACGTCGGCTTTCGTGTCGCAAATAACACGATCCTTCAGCATGTCGGGTTTAACCTTTCTCCCGGTGAGTTCAAGCTGATAACGGGACCGTCAGGCTGCGGTAAAAGCACCTTACTGAAGATTGTGGCCTCACTGCTGAGCCCAACGGAGGGAACCATTCTGTTTGAAGGGCAGGATATTGCGTCACTTTCCCCGGAAAGCTATCGCCAGCAGGTCTCTTATTGCGTCCAAACGCCCGTGCTTTTTGGCGACACGGTTTTTGATAACCTGATTTTTCCGTGGCAAATCCGCAATAAAACGCCGGAGCCGGAAAAATTCATCGACGATCTGGCCCGTTTTGGCCTGGCGAAGGAGACGCTGACCAAATCCATCAGTGAGCTCTCGGGCGGCGAAAAGCAGCGCGTCTCGCTGATCCGTAATCTGCAGTTCTTACCGAAGGTATTGCTGCTGGATGAGATCACCAGCGCGCTCGATGATGCCAACAAACGCAACGTCAACGAGATTATTCATCGTTACGCCCGCGAGCAGAATATTGCCGTGCTGTGGGTGACGCACGACTCAAACGAAATTACCCATGCGGATGACGTGATTACGCTCCAGCCGCACGGCGGGAAAATGCAGGAGGCCAACCGTGGGTGAGCATAACATTACCAATGAATCTCTGGCGTTTTCGATGGTGCTGGTGCTGATTGCTATCGTCGTCAGCTACCGGGAAAAGCTGGGCCTGGAAAAAGATATTGTCTGGAGTATCTGCCGCGCGGTGGTTCAGCTCATCATCGTCGGCTATGTGCTGAAGTATATTTTCAACGTCAACCACGCGGTGCTGACGCTGCTGATGGTGCTCTTCATCTGCTTTAACGCGGCGTGGAACGCGCAGAAACGCAGTAAATATATTGATAAGGCGTTTATCTCGTCATTTATCGCGATTACCACCGGGACGGCGCTCACCCTGGCGGTGCTGGTGCTCTCTGGCTCGATTGAGTTTACGCCGATGCAGGTGATCCCTATCTCCGGGATGATTGCGGGAAACGCCATGGTGGCCGTTGGCCTGTGCTACAACAACCTCGGCCAGCGTTTCAGCAGTGAACAGCAGCAGCTGCAGGAGAAGTTAAGCCTGGGGGCGACGCCAAAAGTGGCTTCAGCGCGGCTGATTCGTGAGAGCATTCGCTCATCGCTGATCCCGACCGTGGATTCTGCCAAAACGGTGGGGCTGGTGAGCCTGCCGGGCATGATGTCGGGGCTGATCTTTGCCGGTATCGATCCGGTAAAAGCGATTAAGTATCAGATCATGGTGACGTTTATGCTGCTTTCCACGGCGAGCCTGTCCACTATCATTGCCTGCTACCTGACCTATCGGAAGTTCTACAACCCGCGCCACCAGCTGGTGGTGACGCAGTTGAAAAAGACGGGGTAATATCGGTTTTTGTAGGCCCGGTAAGCGTTAGCGCCACCGGGCATTTTTTGTTAGTAGAGCAGCGCGTACAACTGACGACGATACTTCGACGCCAGCGCGTCTCCGGTGCCCAGCGCGGCCAGGATCTCCTGGAACATCTTGCGCGCCTGACCGTCTGCGGCAGCCAGATCTTTCTGCAGGTGGCTGAACAGCAGCTCCAGCGCCTCTTCGTTACGTCCCACCTGATGCAGCTGGAGCGCCAGCTGGCTTGCCAGCGCGGCATCCGCCGGGTTGTCGGCCACCTGCTGCTGCAGCTGCTGAATTTCCGGAGTGTCCGCCGCCTGCTTCAGCAGCTCAATCTGCGCCACCAGCCCCTGATAGCGGGTGTCCTGATCCTGCATTGGAACCGTCTTGAGCACGGCTTCCGCGTCTTCTGAACGGTGCAGGGCGATCTGCGTTTCCGCCAGCAGCAGGCCGATCTGGCTGTTCTGGTTCGACAGCTGCCACGCCTCTTTCAGCAGCGGCAGCGCCTCGTCGTATTTGCCTTCCTGCATCAGCGCCATCGCTTCCTGCGCTTTCAGCTCTTCTTCGCGCGGCAGCACTTTATCCAGCAAGGCGCGAATCGCCTCTTCCGGCTGGGGGCCCTGGAAGCCATCGACAGGCTGGCCGTTCTGGAACAGATAAACGGTTGGAATGGCGCGCAGACCAAACTGCGACGCCACCATCGGCTCGGCGTCACAGTCCAGTTTCGCCAGAGTGAACTGACCGTTGTACTGCGCGGCAAGGCTTTCCAGCACCGGCGTCAGCTGCAGACAGTGCTGGCTGCGCTCAGACCAGAAGTAGAACAGCACTGGTTTAGCCATCGACTGTTCGAGGACCTGTTGCAGGTTTGCTTCTGTAATATTGACGATATTCTGTACGGACATGCGGCTTTCTCTTTTGTCGGTTTACTCTTTACATGGGGATGAGCGTCGTCGCTTCAACTCAGCCGTGCAAAATTTTGTCCATTATCCTGCCCGGCAGCAGGCGCTTTAACCAGCCGACGGCATGGGTGACCAGCGTCACCGGATAGCGCATTTTGGGATGCTCGCTCTCAAAAGCATGGCGCACTTTGGCAACCACCGCCTCTGGCCCGAGGGTAAAACGTGCGGCGATGCCGGGGTTTTCGACCGGCTTGTCCGCCTGGGTCTGGTTCACGTTTTCGGTAAAGCGGGTGCGGATCGGGCCGGGTTCAATCAGGCTGACCTTGATGCCGCTGTGGCGCAGCTCCATGCGCAGGGCATCGGACCAGGCTTCCAGCGCATATTTGCTGGCGGCGTAGGCGCCGCGGCCCGGGGTGGAAATCAGCCCCATCACTGACGATGTCATCACGATGCGCCCTTCGCCGTGCGGCAGCATGGCCGGGAGCAGACGCATGGTGAGCTGATGGACGCCAAAGAAATTGGTTGAAAACTGCTTCTCCAGCGTTTTGCGCGAGAGCGTATCCAGCGGGCCATACACGCCGTAACCGGCATTATTAAAGAGACCGTACAGACGGCCTTCGGTCAGGGCTATCACCTCGTCGGCGGCGCGTTCAACGCTCTCCGGCGAGTCCATATCCAGCTGTATGCCGGTAAAGCCCAGCCCGTTCATGCGCTCGACATCGTCAGGCTTGCGGCACGCTGCCAGCACCCTGAATCCCTGGCGCTTTAGTTCAAGCGCGCTTTCAAGGCCGATTCCGCTGGAACATCCTGTAATTAAGACCGATTTTTGCATAACTTTACCTGTCAGGAACTCCGCTGAATTACGAGTCATGTTTAACTAAAGGAGCCAGCCGCGTTGCCATCCAGTCGGCAATAAACGGCTGCGCATCGCGATTGGGGTGGATACCGTCGTCCTGCATCCACTGGGGTTTGAGATAGACCTCTTCCATGAAAAATGGCAGGAGCGGAATATCAAACTCTTTGGCAAGCTTAGGGTAGATCGCGCTAAAGGCCTCATTATACCGACGACCGTAGTTGGCGGGCAGGCGAATTTGCATCAGCAGCGGCTGGGCGTTTGCCGCCTTGATGTCCCGTAAAATGGTGCGCAGCGTTTGCTCGGTTTGCTGAGGCTGGAAGCCACGCAGGCCGTCATTACCGCCAAGCTCAACCAGCACCCAGCGCGGCTGATGCTGCTTGAGCAGCGCAGGCAGGCGCGACAGACCCTGCTGCGAGGTATCGCCGCTGATGCTGCCGTTGATAACGGTCGTCTTGCTTTGCCATTTGTCATTGAGCAGAGCCGGCCAGGCCGCGCTGGCCGCCATGCGGTAGCCCGCGCTCAGGCTGTCGCCAAGAATCAGTAACGTGTCCGTTGCCGCCGCGCGGAAGGTCATCAGCATCAAAAACAGGAAGGGCAAATGCCAGCGGAAAACAGTGTTGAAGTTCATCGTCTTAAGAAGTCCGTCGGTCAGGGGGAGCAGGAGCTTTCAATCCTTACCGGAGTTGAACTCGTTGTCAAACGCGCCGAAACCATCGCGCTGATTGGCGAATCCGGTTCCGGCAAGTCTACGCTGCTGGCGATTCTGGCCGGTCTGGACGACGGCAGCAGCGGCGAAGTCCACCTGGTCGGGCAACCGCTGCACCAGCTTGATGAAGAGGCGCGAGCCGCGCTGCGCGCGCGGCATATCGGTTTTGTCTTTCAGTCTTTTATGCTGATCCCGACCCTGAACGCGCTGGAAAACGTCGAGCTCCCGTCGCTGCTGCGCGGCGAAAAGAGCCGCGAAAGCCGCACGCATGCGAAGGCGCTGCTGGAACAGCTCGGCCTGGGCAAGCGCCTCGACCATCTTCCGGCACAGCTTTCCGGCGGCGAGCAGCAGCGCGTGGCGCTGGCGCGGGCGTTTAACGGCCGCCCGGAAGTGCTGTTTGCCGATGAACCCACCGGCAACCTTGACCGTAAAACCGGGGATAAAATTGCTGATCTGCTGTTTTCGCTTAACCGCGAACATGGCACCACGCTGATCCTCGTGACCCACGATCCGCAGCTGGCCGCCCGCTGCGACCGCCGCCTGCGGCTGGTGAACGGTATTCTTCAGGAGGAAGCATGATCGCCCGCTGGTTCTGGCGCGAATGGCGCTCGCCCTCGCTGCTGATTGTCTGGCTGGCATTAAGCCTGGCGGTGGCCTGCGTGCTGGCGCTCGGCAGCGTCAGCGACCGTATGGAAAAAGGGCTCAGCCAGCAGAGCCGCGAATTTATGGCCGGGGACCGGGCGCTGCAAAGCTCGCGTCCTGTGCCGCCTGGCTGGATTGAGGAAGCGCGCAAGGAAGGGCTAAAGGTGGGGGAGCAGCTCACCTTCCAGACCATGACCTTCGCGGGGGACACCCCGCAGCTCGCCAGCGTGAAGGCCGTGGACGACATTTACCCGATGTACGGGGAATTACAAACCAGCCCGCCGGGGCTAAAGCCGACGCCCGGCACGGTGCTGCTGGCATCGCGCCTGATGGCACTTCTCAACCTGAAACCCGGCGACAGTATTGACGTTGGCGATGCCACGCTGAAAATCGCCGGGGAAGTGGTGCAGGAGCCCGACTCCGGCTTTAACCCGTTCCAGCTCGCGCCGCGCCTGCTGATGAACACCGCCGATGTCTCGAAAACCAACGCCGTCCAGCCGGGAAGCCGCGTCACCTGGCGCTACAAGTTTGGCGGCACGCCCACGCAGCTGGAGGCGTATGAAAAATGGCTTCTGCCGCAGCTCAAGCCGGAACACCGCTGGTACGGGCTGGAGCAGGACGAAGGGGCGCTCGGCAAATCCCTCGAACGTTCCCAACAGTTCCTGCTGCTGTCGGCGCTGTTAACCCTGCTGCTGGCGGTGGCGGCGGTTGCCGTGGCGATGGGGCACTACTGCCGCAGCCGCTACGACCTGGTGGCGATCCTTAAAACCCTCGGCGCGGGGCGGGCGCAGCTGCGCAAGCTGATCGTCGGCCAGTGGCTGATGCTGCTGGCCCTCTCTGCGCTCACCGGCGGAATAATAGGCCTGCTGTTTGAAAAACTGCTGATGGTGATGCTGAAACCGGTGCTGCCGGCCGCTTTGCCCCCGGCAAGCCTCTGGCCGTGGCTGTGGGCGATGGGCGCGATGACGGTGATCTCGGTGCTGGTGGGGCTGCGCCCGTACCGCCTGCTGCTCGCGACGCAGCCGCTGCGGGTGCTGCGCAATGATGTGGTGGCGAACGTCTGGCCGCTGAAGTTCTATCTTCCGGCGATTATTGCTGTTGCGGTCGGGCTGCTGGCCTGGCTGATGGGCGGCAGCACCCTGCTGTGGGCCGTGCTGGCCGGCGCGGTGGTACTGGCGCTGCTGTGCGGCGTGCTGGGCTGGATACTGCTCAACGTCCTGAAAAGGCTGACGGTAAAATCCCTGCCGGTGCGGCTGGCGGTCAACCGCCTGCTGCATCAGCCCTGGTCAACGCTCAGCCAGCTGTCAGCCTTTTCGCTGTCGTTTATGCTGCTGGCGCTGCTTCTCGTGCTTCGCGGGGATCTGCTGGATCGCTGGCAGCAGCAGCTTCCGCCGGAAAGCCCGAACTATTTCCTGATCAACATCGCACCGGAACAGGTGACGCCGCTGAAGGGTTTCCTGTCGGAGCATCACATTATCCCCGAGTCGTTCTATCCCATCGTCCGCGCGCGTCTGACGCAGATCAACGGCCAGTCAACCGAGGGGAACAAGGACGAGTCGCTTAACCGCGAACTCAACCTGACCTGGCAGGAGAAACGTCCCGACCATAACCCGATTACCGCCGGTACCTGGCCGCCGAAAGCGGGAGAGGTGTCGATGGAAGAGGGGCTGGCGACGCGCCTGAACGTGAAGCTCGGGGACAGCGTGACCTTCACCGGTGATACCCAGGATTTTACCGCCAAAGTCACCAGCCTCCGTAAAGTGGACTGGGAAAGCCTGCGGCCAAACTTCTTCTTCATCTTCCCGCCGGGCGCGCTGGACGGGCAGCCGCAGAGCTGGCTGACCAGCTTCCGCTGGGAAAACGGCAACGGCATGCTGACGCAGCTTAACCGGGAGTTCCCGACGGTGAGCCTGCTGGATATTGGCGCGATCCTCAAACAGGTCGGGCAGGTGCTGGAGCAGGTGAGCCGCGCGCTGGAGGTGATGGTGGTGCTGGTAACAATCTGCGGCATATTGCTGCTGCTGGCGCAGGTGCAGGTGGGCATGCGCCAGCGTCATCAGGAACTGATAGTCTACCGCACGCTCGGTGCGGGTAAGCGGCTGCTGCGGGCGACGCTCTGGAGCGAGTTTGCGCTGCTTGGGCTGGTGGCGGGTCTGGTCGCGGCGATTGGCGCGGAGACGGCGCTGGCGGTGCTGCAGACAAAGGTCTTCGACTTCCCGTGGGAGCCTGACTGGCGTCTCTGGCTAGTACTCCCTCTCTGCGGCGCGGTGCTGCTCTCCCTCTGCGGGGGCTGGCTCGGGGCGCGATTGTTAAAGGGCAAGGCCCTGTTCCGGCAGTTTGTGAATTGATTTGGCATGGTAATAATTACGCACCGGTTTTTATGCCGGTGCGTAATGCTTAAATAGCACAAAGTGATAATGCCAACGCATTTAGTAGCACAAAACATTAAAAACCCGCCCACACAGCCCGAAAATTTCCGGTTAATATTCACCAGCTAAATATTTAGCAGCGTGTCTATTAAGGAAAAATAATGACTATAAAAAAATCAGCGCTGGCGGCAACGATCGGCGCGGCAGTGGCATTGACTACTTTTGCATCTCAGGCAGAAATCACCGTACTTAAGCAGGATCCTCAGGCGGGTAACCCGCTGAGCCGCCTGAACTTCACCGTTGGCGGCAGCATTCGTCCTCAGTTCCAGAACATGACCGGCGATGACGGCAAAAACGGCTACAAGCGTAACGGCTTTGACGGCGGTACCCGCTTCCGTTTCGCGGCAGACTACTACCTGTTCGATGACATCAGCTGGATCAGCTACTACGAGCTGGGGGTGAACGTTCCGGCGCAGTTTAACTGGGATAACCACTACGCCGACGGCGCGCACGACACCTCACGCCGTATGCTCTACACCGGCCTGAAGAGCGATACCTGGGGTACGCTGACCTTCGGCCAGCAGAACAGCGTGTACTATGATGTGGTGGGCGCGAAAACCGATATCTGGGACTACGACATGATCGGCCAGGCGCCGGGTAACGGGATCAACGGCGACTACGACGGCTCTTACCGTTCACGCCAGATGCTGAAATATAAGAAAACCGTGGGCGATGCGGACATCTATGCATCCTACCTGTTTGAAGACAGCGAATACCTGCCGGGCAACGGCCTGCGCTACAAGCGTAAAGGCGGCGGCTCACTGGGTATCGATTACCACCTGACCACCGATCTGACCTGGGGCGCTGCGTGGAACTACACACGCGCCGACATGCGTAACCCGGACAACGGCGACAGCAAATCCTACGACCAGAATATTGTTGGTACCGCGCTGAGCTGGACGCCGGACAACTGGACCTTCTCCGCTGGCGGCGGCTGGTACCAGAACTTCCTGACCACCAAAAAAGTGTCTGTTAACGACTACTTTGCGGGCGACGCGTGGGGTATTGAATACTTCGCAGGGTACAAATTCCCAATCGGTCAGTACGCGGTGAAATCCATCCAGCCTTACTTCATGGGTGACCGCATCGAGTACGTGAACGGCCGTAACTACCAGCGCATCGACAACGGCGTGGGTATCAGCTTCCAGCTGGATTACGGTTTCCGCGTGGATTACGAACACGTGTTCACCTCCAGCACCGACAACCTGGGCGACATGAACCTGGTGCGTCTGCGTTACGACTTCTAAGGTGTCATGTAGGGTGCGGCCTGATGCCCTCACCCTGACCCTCTCCCACGGGGAGAGGGAAAAAACATTATAAACGGCAACCCAGGTTGCCGTTTTGCTTTTACCTCGCCACCCGGCTTTTTTTAGCGATTAAGCCACTCGGCAATTTCTGCGAACGTCCCGCGATAGACAATCTTCTCCGCTTTCTTCTCCAGCTGATAGCCGTACATCGGGTCGTAATAGTCCTTCAGCAGCGGTACAAGCCAGCTGAAGTGCGCGTCGGTGCTGCCCGTTCGCTGTTGTTCGGCAAGAGCCGCGTCCAGCAGCGCCGTAAATTCCGCAAAACGCTGTAGCCCAAGCCGACGGCGAATGGCAAACAGGCCGTGGTGCAGGTACTCGCTGTACTCCTTCCAGCCCGCCTCCTCACCGTACGCGGCAGAAAAATCCGCCCACATGTGGTCAAAATACTCTTCGCGCAGGCGCTCAAGTCGGGTTTCAAACGGGTCTTCGACGACAACGATAGGGGCGTCAACCATGCGGTCGCGCAGGCACTCCGGCAGGTGGTTGGAGCCAATCATCCGGCCCTCGTCCTCCAGCACCCAGCGCGCGGCGTCTTTTTTCAATAGCTCAACCGCAAGGTGGTTCTCGAAGCTCGCCTGGGAAAGCTGCGGCGTAAGCGTACGGCCAAACGACGAGCCGCGATGGTGCGCCAGCCCTTCCAGATCGATGCCCTGCGCGTGCTGCTTCACCAGCAGCGTTTTACCGTTGCCGGTACAGCCGCCGATAAGCACCATCGGCTTTTGCGACTGCTCAATGGTGACCTGAATCGCCGTCTGGCGCAGGGCCTTATAGCCGCCGCGGATCAGCGGGTAGTCGATGCCAGCCTCTTTCAGCCAGGCCTGAGAGATATGTGAACGCTGACCGCCGCGCGCACAGCAGAGATAGCCTTCGGGGTGCGCAAGGCTGGCTTCGCGCCAGGCGTTAATGCGCGCCTCCCGCGTCTCGCCGCTCACCAGGCTATGGCCGAGCGCCAGCGCGGCGTCGGGTCCCTGGCGCTTATAGCAGGTACCGACGGCGGCACGCTCGTCGTCGTTCATTAAGGGCAGGTTGAGTGCGGCGGGCATCGCACCCTGGGCAAATTCGATCGGCGCGCGAACGTCGATTAAAGGGGTATCAGACGCGAGGATCGCGCGATAGTCCGTTCCATCGTTCATGGTGATTCCAGAAGAAAACTCAGCAGCAATGGGCGGGGATTGTACGCCGGGGAAGGGGAAGGTCAACTCCCCGGCGCAGATGTCTTACTTGAGCTTTGACTGTGCCCAGACAATTCCGCTCGCGTATTCTGGCGGCAGGAGAGGAACGATCGCCTCCAGGGTGGCGCTAAGGCGGTCGGTATCGCTGTCGTTCAGGTTGAGATGACCCACTTTACGACCCGCGCGAACCTCTTTGTCATACCAGTGCAGATGCACCAGCGGCAGCTTCAGCCAGTCGTAGTTCAGATCGGTCCCGATCAGGTTGATCATCACCGACGGGCTGTTAACGACGGGCTGTGGCAGCGGCAGGTCGGTGATGGCACGCAGGTGCAGTTCGAACTGGCTGATAGAGGCGCCGTTTTGCGTCCAGTGGCCGCTGTTGTGCACGCGCGGCGCCAGCTCGTTGATCAGCAGGCCCGACGGCGTGACGAAGCACTCCATCGCCATCACGCCCACGTAGCCCAGCTCGTGCATGATGGCAGAAAGCATCTCTTCCGCCTGCGCCTGCTGGTCGGCATTGGCCTGCGGGAAGGCGACGCTGGTGCGCAGAATGCCGTCCTGATGCAGGTTATGCGTCAGCGGGTAAAACACCGTGCGGCCATCGTGCCCGCGTGCGCCAACCAGCGACACTTCGCCGCTGAAGTTGATGCCCTGCTCAACGATGCACTCGCCGTAGCAGTCGTCCGGCAGCTCGGCGGTGTCGCCTGCGCGCAGGCGCCACTGGCCGCGACCGTCGTAGCCACCCACGCGGCGCTTCACAATCGCCAGCTCGCCCAGCATGGCGAAGACGTCATTCCACTCGCTTTTATCAGACAACAGCTGCCACGGGGCGGTTGCGAGGCCCAGCTTGTCGAACAGCTGCTTCTGCGTCAGACGGTCGGCAATGATCGGGAACACGTCGCGGTTCACAAAGGCGTTATGGCGCGCCAGCTCGCGGGTCAGGGCGGTTTCCGGCCAGCGTTCAATTTCGGCGGTGATTACGCTCTGATGGAACGGCACCGCTTCCGGCTCGGCGTCCAGCCCGACGGGCCAGACGGCAATCCCCAACGGTTCGCCGGCCTGATGCAGCATGCGGCCCAGCTGGCCGTTGCCGAGGACGCAAACCTGCTTCATGCCGCACCCCGCGGGTCCGGGTTATCCAGCACCTCGTCGGTCTGGGCTTTACGCCACTCCGCCAGGCGCTGGTGTAAATCTTTGTCGTGCGTTGCAAGAATTTGCGCGGCCAGCAGGGCGGCGTTCGCCGCGCCCGCTTTGCCAATTGCCAGCGTACCGACAGGAATACCGCGCGGCATCTGGACGATGGAGTAGAGGCTATCGACACCGCTTAACGCGGCGCTTTGAACAGGGACGCCCAGAACCGGCACCAGCGTTTTGGCGGCAATCATGCCCGGCAGATGTGCTGCGCCGCCCGCACCGGCAATAATCACCTCATACCCGTTCTCTTCGGCGCTTTCGGCGAAGCTGAACAGTTTGTCCGGCGTACGGTGTGCGGAAACCACTTCAACGTGGTGCGGAACATTCAGGATTTCAAAGATTTCGGCGGCGAACTGCATGGTAGCCCAGTCGCTTTTGGACCCCATCACGATGGCGACACGCGCCGGATTATTGCGGGAAGACATGCGTCTTAAAACTCCTGTGGTGCGAAACACACTGCTTTCGAGGGCACAGAGAATAGCATGTTATACGGGCAAGGAAAACGGTTGCGTGGCTGAGAAACAAGCGAAACGACGAGAAAACGTTAAAACGGAAAAGCGATCAGTTCGACACCGTCGGGAGTGACTTTGACCATCGAACCCTCAGTATGCCATGCGCCCAATACCACGCGATGGGCCGGTTCACCGTTGGCGCTCAGAGAATGCACGTCAGGGCGATGGGTATGACCGTGGATCAGCCACTGAACGCCATGCTTTTCCATCACGCTCACCACAGCTTGCGGGTTGACGTCCATGATGGTCAGGGATTTGCTGCTGTTGGCGGCTTTGCTGCCCGCACGCATTCTGGCGGCGATGCGGTTGCGGATAAACAGCGGCAGGGCAAGGAACACCTTCTGGATCCACGGGGTGTGGACCTTGGCGCGAAACGCCAGGTAGCCGGTATCGTCGGTGCAGAGCGTGTCGCCGTGCATGATCAGCACCTTGCGGCCATAGAGATCGAGCACCTGTTCTTCCGGCAGCAGCGTCATACCGCTTTCGCGGGCATAGCGCTTGCCGAGCAGGAAATCACGGTTGCCGTGAATGAAGTAGCAGGGGACGCCGGAATCTACCAGCGTTTTAATGGCTGCAGCCATTTCACGGTGCAGCGGGTTAGGATCGTCGTCGCCAATCCAGGCTTCAAAGAGATCGCCCAGGATGTACAGCGCGTCGGCGCCTTTCGCTTCACCGCGTAAAAAACGCAGAAAACCGGCGGTTATCGCCGGTTCTTCTGTTTGCAGATGCAGATCCGCAATAAAGAGTGTCGCCACGAATTACTCGCTGACGGTCACGCTTGTAATCACAACGTCTTCTTTAGGAACGTCCTGGTGCATGCCGCTGCGGCCGGTAGAGACGGCTTTGATCTTATCGACCACGTCCATACCTTCAACCACTTCTGCGAACACGCAGTAGCCCCAACCCTGCAGGCTTTCGCCGGAGAAGTTCAGGAAGTCGTTGTCCGCTACGTTGATGAAGAACTGCGCGGTGGCAGAGTGAGGCGCCTGAGTACGGGCCATTGCCAGCGTACCGCGGGTGTTTTTCAGGCCGTTGTTCGCTTCGTTTTTGATCGCCTCTTTGGTCTCTTTCTGGCGCATGCCAGGCTCGAAACCGCCGCCCTGGATCATAAAGCCGTTGATCACGCGGTGGAAAATAGTGTTGTTGTAGAAACCTTCGCGGCAGTAGTCCAGGAAGTTTTTAACTGTTTCAGGCGCTTTGTCATCAAAGGTCTTGATTACGATATCGCCATGATTAGTGTGGAAAGTAACCATTTTTGCATCCTGTTCCGTTATTGTGGTACGTCGACCCGCCTTCGGGTCATATATAGGGGCTTGTTATAGCATAACCACAGGACGCGATCACCTTGCATTGTGTGCTGATCCTATTCCGAATTATGGGTATTATATGGAACAAACAACTCACACACGTGTTTACATGGAATCTTCGATGTTAAAAATCTTTAATACAATGACGCGCCAGAAAGAGGAATTTAAACCTATCCATGCCGGGGAAGTCGGCATGTACGTGTGTGGTATTACGGTTTACGATCTCTGTCATATCGGCCATGGCCGTACCTTTGTCGCGTTCGACGTGGTCTCTCGCTACCTGCGCTTCCTGGGCTATAACCTGAAGTACGTGCGTAACATCACCGACATCGACGACAAAATCATCAAGCGCGCTAATGAAAACGGCGAAAGCTTTGTTGCGCTGGTGGATCGCATGATTGTTGAGATGCACAAAGATTTTGATGCCCTCAATATTCTGCGTCCGGACAGCGAGCCGCGTGCGACCCACCATATCCACGAAATTATTGAGATCACCGAAAAGCTGATCGAACGCGGTCATGCGTACGTAGCGGAAAACGGCGACGTGATGTTCTCCGTCCCGACGGACCCAACCTACGGCGCGCTTTCCCGTCAGGACCTGGACCAGCTGCAGGCCGGCGCGCGCGTGGACGTGGTTGACGTGAAGCGTAACCCGATGGACTTCGTGCTATGGAAGATGTCCAAAGAGGGCGAGCCGAGCTGGCCATCCCCGTGGGGCGAAGGCCGTCCGGGCTGGCACATTGAATGTTCCGCGATGAACTGCAAGCAGCTGGGCAATCACTTCGACATTCACGGCGGCGGTTCGGATCTGATGTTCCCGCACCACGAAAACGAAATTGCGCAGTCCACCTGCGCCCACGGCGGCGAGTACGTTAACTACTGGATGCACTCCGGGATGGTGATGGTTGACCGCGAGAAGATGTCGAAATCGCTGGGCAATTTCTTCACCGTGCGCGACGTGCTGAAGTATTACGATGCGGAAACCGTGCGCTACTTCCTGATGTCTGGCCACTATCGTAGCCAGCTGAACTACAGCGAAGAGAACCTGAAGCAGGCGCGCTCGGCGCTGGAGCGTCTGTACACCGCGCTGCGCGGCACCGACAAATCTGTGCCTGCGGCGGGCGGCGAGGCATTCGAAGCGCGCTTCGTTGAGGTGATGAACGACGACTTCAACACGCCGGAAGCCTACTCCGTGCTGTTCGACATGGCGCGTGAGGTCAACCGCCTGAAGTCAGAAGATATGGCGGCGGCGAATGCGCTGGCGTCCCATCTGCGCAAGCTCTCTTCCGTGCTTGGCCTGCTGGAGCAGGAGCCGGACGCGTTCCTGCAGAGCGGTGCGCAGGCGGACGACGGTGAAGTGGCGGAAATTGAAGCGCTGATTAAAGCGCGTCTGGAAGCGCGTCAGGCCAAAGACTGGGCGGCGGCAGATGCGGCGCGTAACCGTCTGACCGAGATGGGCATCATTCTGGAAGACGGCCCGCAGGGGACGACCTGGCGTCGTAAGTAAGTCTGTAACGCCCGGTGGCGCTAACGCTTACCGGGCCTACTTTTACCTTCTTTTCCACCACAACATCCCCATCAGCACCACCCCCGGTAGCCACACCCACAGCAGTTCCGAGATAATGACCTCATGCCCGTACGGCGTGGCGTAGCGCGACAGCGCAAACGGCGCGACCTTGATCACCTGCCACGGCGCAAAGAAGCGCTCGTCTGACCACGGCCACAGCCAGCCGACGCCTTTTCCGCCGGTGGTAACGGAATCCAGCAGGCTGTGCGACAGCAGTGAAACGGTTAAGAACAGCCAGCAGCGCGTCAGGCTGGCCCGGAACCATCGTCGGCCAATCAGCACGCAGAGTATCGGTACCGCAAAGGCAAACAGCAGCGAATGGGTAAAGCCGCGGTGGCCGAAAATATTCCCGTAGGCGACGCCGAATTTGAACGCCAGCACGTCGGCGTCCGGCAGCATGGCGAGCACGATCCCGGCAAACAGCAGGCGGGGAGGGATGACTTTCGTTCCCAGACCTAAGCCCAGGCAAAGGGGAACAGCAGCGTGAGTGATAACGGTAGGCATTGCAATTATCCATGGCAAATCACAGCAATATAGCAGCGAATTCGCTGCAGCAAACCTGTGTCAAATTCTGATTTTACGCCGACTCGCGGGCGATAAGCTGCCCGGACAGCGTAATGCGCTGGGTTTGCAGATCCGGCTCCTTCAGCTTGCGGATAATCAGCCCCGCCGCCTGTCGTCCGGTTTCATCGCTGGCCGAGGAGACGTAGGTGAAGGAAGGGGAGGTGAGGTTGACGTGGAGCATATCTTCAAAACCGATCAGCGCCACCTGCTGGGTCAGGAACACGTCTTTCCCCACGGTGCGGCCCACCTGATGAATGCCGGAAATGGAGCCGATCATCGCATCCGGGGAGTGGCAAAGCAGGGCGGTGATAGAGCTGTTTTTCTCCAGCAGCTGGCGCGTTGCCATCGCGGCGGCCTGGGTGTCGTCGCTGCAGGCCGGTGAATAATCATCGCGCCAGACCAGCCCGTTTTGCGTCATCGCGCTGCGAAAGCCGAGCAGGCGCTGCTCGCGGATAAGACAGCCCTCGCGCCCCCCAATGTAGGCGATCGTGCGGTGTCCGCGTTCGATAAGATAGCGTGCGGCCAGGTTCGCCGCCTGGCGATTATCGCGCATGACCAGATTGCATTTTTCGTCCAGCAGAGACTGCGAGACCGCCACCAGCGGCAGCGGGCACTGGCGGATCTGCTCCGGTAAAGCGGCGTTACGGGTGTCAGACGCCAGATAAATAACGCCCGCGACGCCCTGCTGCTTAAAGGACAGCAGGGTCCGTTCCAGATGTTCCTGGTCGTTCAGCGGCTGGCCGAGAAACACCATATAACCCTGCTTCTCCAGCTCCTGAACGATGCTCGCCATCACCTTGATGGAAAAGCTGTCGCTGAAGTCGCGCAGGATCAGGCCGATAAGATTGGAGGTGTTGGCGCGGAGGTTGGCAGCGGCAACGTTATGAACATAGCCCAGCGTCGTGATGGCGGCATTGACCTTCTCGATCGTCGCCTCTGAGATTTTCCCTTTCTGACGTAGCACCAGCGACACGGTAGAGACCGAGACGCCCGCGTGCTTTGCGACATCAATGATGCTGACTTTCTTCAAAACCGCTCCCTGAAATTTACCGATTATCAGCCGGATAAGACACGTCTCCCAGCGTACAGGAGACGTGTCGTTCAGGCATCTTATTATTTGCCGATCATGGTGGACATGGTCTGGGCGATAAACTGTGCTCTGGCACCGAAAATCACCTGGATCCCGTTGTCGCCGACGAAGACCACGCCGCGCGCGCCAAGCCCGTTCAGTCCGTCCCTGTCCACCGCATCGCTCTTCGCCACTTCCAGACGCAGGCGGGTGATGCAGGAGCCGACGGAGTCAATGTTCTGCGCGCCGCCCAGCAGGCCGATGATTTCGGTGGCAAGTTCGGAATCGGACTTGTCATTCGCGCTGGCGGTCACCTCCGTACGGCCCGGCGTTTTCACGTCGAAACGACGGATCACGAAGCGGAACGTGAAGTAGTAAATCAGCGCCATCGGAATGCCGATGATAATGGCACTCAGGAAGTTGGTCTGATAGCCGTTAAACGACGGCAGGATCCCGAACGACAGGTAGTCGATAAAGCCCGCCGAGAACGATTTGGCGATATGCGCGTGCAGCAGGTACATAGTCATGTACGCCAGGCCCGCCATGATGGCGTTGAAGACGTACAGAATCGGCGCCACGAAGATAAAGGTGAACTCTACCGGCTCGGTGATCCCCGTCAGGAAGCAGGTGAGGGCAGCGGAGAAGAGAATACCGGCCGCGATTTTCTTATTCTTCGTATGCGCTTCGTGGTACATCGCCAGGCATGCAGCAGGCAGCGCGAACAGCATCAGCGGGAACTCGCCCTGCATGAACTTACCGGCGTTCTGGTAGGTGTCGCTGCTGAAGGATTTCACCCCCTCTTCGAGCATCTTGAACCAGATGGTCTGGTCGCCATGGATCACCTGGCCCGCCTGGGTGGTGTAATCCCCGAACGAATACCAAAAGGACGGATACCAGATATGGTGCAGGCCGAGCGGGATCAGCGCGCGCTCCACCAGCCCGAAGATAAAGGTCGATGCCGCCTGGTTATCGCCGTTTACGATCACGGAGAGCGCGTCGATACCGGCCTGAATATGCTGCCAGACGTACGGCAGCAGCAGCCCCATCAGGAAAGAGAGGAACGCCGTGGCGATCGCCACAAAGCGCTTCCCGGAGAAGAAGCCGAGGAACTCCGGCAGCTGCATGGTGTGGAAGCGGTTGTAGCACCAGGCTGCGAGAATGCCGCAGATAAGCCCGCCGAAGACGCCCATCTGCAGCGTCGGGATGCCGACCACCATGGCATATTTTCCGCCCTGCGAGGCCATTTCCGGCGTAATGCTTAATACGGTACTGATGGTGATGTTGGTGACAAACACCGACACCGCCGCCGAGAGTGCTGCAATGCCGGATTCCGAGGCCAGACCGACAGCAGAGCCGATGGCAAACAGCATCGGCAGGTTATCAAAGATAACCCCGCCGGCGTTCATCATCAGCGGCAGGTGGAACTTATCGCCGAAGGCCAGCAGGAGGCCCGCAGCGGGAAGCAGTGAAATTGGCAGCATTAAGGCGCGACCAATCATCGATAACTTAGACAGCGATTTAACAAACCCTGATATCAGACTCATGCTGATTTCCCCCGAGTAGCGCTTTTTAAGCGCTGTTATTGTAAGTAGAACGTTTTAGTAGAACGTTCTACTTATCGTGGGGAAAGAGTGAAAAACGCGCAACTGAAATCTCACCTTTCAACAGATGAAATAGTGATTATTTGAAGTTGATCGATAATTAACCGTGATGGATATGGGGGGATTTTTGATCCCCTCTCCCCTTTGGGGAGAGGGTGAGGAGGACTCAGGCCGTCACGGTCACGCTCTGCCCTTCAAAGCTCACGGTCTGGCCGGCGACAATCTTGCAGCGCTTGCGGGTTTCCACCACGCCGTCGACTAAAACCCGCCCGTCGGCGATAACGATTTTCGCCTGCGCGCCGCTTTCGCTCCAGCCTTCCAGCTTGAGCAGATCGCACAGCTCAACGTGCGGGTGTTTGCCTAATGAAAATGTGGCCATCTTATGCTTCCTCTACATCGTGGTACTCTTCGCATGCCTGCAAAGTATTCTGAATCAGCGTTGCTACAGTCATCGGGCCAACGCCGCCCGGCACTGGCGTAATGTAAGAGGCGCGAGCCGCCGCATCTTCGTACACCACGTCGCCGACCACTTTGCCGTTTTCCAGACGGTTAATCCCGACGTCCACGACAATCGCGCCCTCTTTGATCCACTCGCCCGGAATAAAGCCCGGCTTGCCGACCGCGACGATCAGCAGATCGGCGTTTTCAACGTGGTGACGCAGGTTTTTGGTAAAGCGGTGGGTCACGGTGGTGGTGCAGCCGGCCAGCAGCAGCTCCATGCTCATCGGACGGCCCACGATATTGGATGCGCCGATGACCACGGCGTTCAGGCCGTAGGTGTCGATGTTATAACGCTCCAGCAGCGTCACGATGCCGCGCGGGGTGCACGGGCGCAGACGCGGCGCGCGCTGGCACAGGCGGCCTACGTTGTACGGATGGAAACCGTCGACGTCTTTATCTGGCGCGATACGCTCCAGCACCTTCACGTTGTCGATGCCCGCAGGCAGCGGCAGCTGAACCAGAATGCCGTCGATCTCTTTATCGGCATTCAGGGTGTCAATAAGTTCCAGCAGTTCCGCTTCGCTGGTGGTTTCCGGCAAATCGTAAGAGCGGGAGACGAACCCCACCTCTTCACACGCTTTGCGTTTGCTGCCGACATAAATCTGTGATGCCGGGTTGCTGCCAACCAGCACAACGGCCAGCCCGGGAGCGCGTTTTCCGGCGGCTTTACGCGCCTTCACTTTTTCCGCGACCTCAGAGCGCACCTGCTGCGCAATCGTTTTACCGTCAATAATCTTTGCTGCCATCAGAGAGAAGATTCCGTCTGTAACGTTTGAAAGGGGGGGATTGCCTGTATTTTGTCAGAAGCGAGCGCCGCTGTCAGTCACCCTTTACGAGTTTTCATCCGTGAGGCGCAAAAACCCTTCTTAAGGGATGGTCAATTTCTTAGACGGGATTAGGATGTGACCTGGCGAAATGGCAGTGTTTTGACATATTTAAAAATTACATCCTGAGCTACTTTGTCTCCTCCGAAATAAGTTTTCAATTATGCAATTGAACGTATTTCTTATTCCCGATTTTTCGCGGGAAGGGTTATTTACATTTTAAAGGAATAGACATGAAACTCAGCAACATTGCTTCTTCTGTTATTGCAACACTGGCCCTGGTCGCGGGTGCCGCTAATGCAGCCGATCCCGTTACGCCGGTTACCGTAAATGGCGGTACCGTGCATTTTAAAGGTGAACTGGTTAATGCTGCTTGTTCAGTAAATACCGATTCTTCCGAGCAGACGGTTAATCTCGGTCAGTATCGTACCGCGAAATTCACCAAAGTGGGCGACACCACCTCTAATATTCCGTTCAACATTGAACTGAATGACTGCGATCCGCTGGTTGCGAAAACCGCTGCCGTTGCTTTCACCGGCCAGATTGACGCGACCGACAAAACCCTGCTGGCCGTGACGTCCGGTAACAACGACAACACCGCGAAAGGCGTGGGTATCGAGATCCTCGACAGCAAATCCAGCGTGCTGACCCCAGACGGTGCCACCTTCTCTGCCGCGAAAGACCTGATTAAAGGGACTAACACCCTGCAATTCACCGCGCGCTACAAATCAACGGCTGCAACCACCGAGCCAGGCCAGGCGAACGCTGACGCCACCTTCGTAATGAAATACGAATAATACCCTCGCACAGGGATGTTCAGGCCTCAGGGACGAGGCCCGTCATACGCTACTGCCAGGAACGAAGGATGACAAGGACTGGAACACTACTGCTGTTAACCCTTGCGATGGCCTGCCCGGCATCGGCGCATACCGTGGTGATCGAAGGCGGCAAGGTGCATCTTCGTGGGGAGCTGGTAAACGGCGGCTGCGCCGTGGCGCCCGACAGCCAGAATATGCGCATCGACATGGGGCAGTACCGAACCAATTCATTTTCCGGTGTGGGCAGCTTTTCAACGGTTAATGTGCCGTTCACCGTGCGGCTGCTGGACTGCAGCGTGGATGTCTCCCGCATCGTGGGGATCCAGTTTCAGGGCGTGACGCCCGCGGAAGATCCGCAGGTTTTTCTGGCGACATCGCGGCCAGGTGAAACGCCTGTCAGCAGCGGCGTAGGGCTGGCGCTTTTTGATGAGCAGCAGCGTCAGATTATCCCGAATGCGACGGCCGTCAGCTGGTTGCCCGTGAATACCAGCGAGCTCGCATTTCATTTTAGCGCCCGCTATCGCGCTATTTCCGAACACCTCGTGCCAGGCAATATTCAGTCGGATGTCTGGTTTACGTTGATTTATCCATAACACCTGCGAACACATTATTAAAGGTACGGTTTTGATGAATATGCTAATTAAACCAGGACTGCTTTTATCGTTTATTTTAATGATGGTTTCTGCTTGCGCGAATGCTTCCGGCGGTATTGCGCTGGGGGCCACGCGCGTTATTTATCCGGCGGATGCGAAGCAAACGTCGCTGGCGATCACCAACAGCAATAAACAAGAACGCTACTTAATTAACGCGTGGATCGAAAATGCCAGCGGGCAAAAGGAAAAAACCTTTGCCGTCACGCCGCCGCTGTTCGTTAGCGAGCCGGACAGCGAAAACACGCTGCGTATTATTTACGCCGGGCCCGCACTGCCCGCCGATCGCGAATCGCTCTTTTACATGAACGTGAAGGCGATCCCGTCAGTGAACAAAGCGAAAACGGAAAACAATAACGTGCTGCAGCTGGCGATCCTTTCGCGCATCAAGCTGTTTGTGCGCCCGAATAACCTGGCGATGCAGCCGGATGAGGCGCTTTCCCAGCTGCGCTTTGAGCGCGTGGGGAACCATCTCAAAGTCAGCAACGCCTCGCCGTATTACATCACTCTGGTCAACCTGAAGCTGGGCGGTCAGACGCTGGAAAACCTGATGGTCGCGCCGAAAAACTCGGCTCAGCAGGTGCTGCCTGCCGGGGCTGGCGGTACGCTCTCCTGGCAGAGCGTGAATGACTACGGTGCCATTACACCGGCGCGCAGCGTCAACCTGTGAGCAGAGTCAGGGCGATGAAAAACCACCAGGGACGTTACTGCCCGGTTGCACTGGCGCTGATGGCCGCGCTCTGGCCGCAGGCTGGCTGGAGCGAAAGCTACTTCAACCCGGCCTTCTTATCCGACGACACCGCCAGCGTGGCGGATTTGTCACGTTTTGAACAGGGGCACCAGCAGGCACCCGGCATCTATCGCGTGGATATCTGGCGTAACGATGAGTTTATCGGCACCCAGGACGTGCGTTTTGAACAGGCCGAGAACACGCCGCCGGTGGCGGGCGGCCTGTCGCCGTGCATTACGCGCGCGATGCTCGATCGCTTTGGCGTCAACGTTGCCGCATTTCCCGAGCTGGCGAAGGTGCAGGGTGAAACGTGCGTTCCATTGACCACGGCCATTCCCGGCAGCGAAACGGTATTTAACTTTGCTTCACAGCGCCTGAACGTCAGCCTGCCGCAGGTGGCAATGCAAAACAGCGCGCGCGGCTATATTCCGCCTGAACAGTGGGATGAAGGCATTCCCGCCGCGCTGGTGAACTACAGCTTTACGGGCAACCGGGGAAGCGAAGACGACAGCTATTACCTGAACCTGCAGAGCGGGCTGAACTATGGTGCCTGGCGTTTACGCAACAACGGCGCATGGCGCTACACGCAAAATAACGGGAAGCGGCGCAGCGAGTGGCAGAATATTGGCACCTGGGCGCAGCGCACCGTTATCCCACTGAAAAGTGAGCTGGTGCTGGGCGACAGCAACACCGGGAATGACGTTTTCGACAGCGTCGGTTTTCGCGGCGGGCGGCTCTATTCGTCTGACAGCATGTACCCCGACAGCCTGCAGGGTTACGCGCCGACCGTGCGCGGTATTGCCCGTACGCCTGCCAAAGTGGTGGTTCGCCAGAACGGCTACGTTATCTATCAAAGCTACGTCCAGCCCGGCGCGTTCGCCATTACCGATCTTAACCCGACCTCCTCCAGCGGTGACCTTGACGTCACGGTGGAAGAGAAAGACGGCAGCCAGCAGCGCTACACCGTGCCGTACTCCACCGTGCCGCTCCTGCAGCGTGAAGGGCGCTGGAAATATGACCTCGTGGCGGGGGATTACCGCAGCGGTAACAGCGACCAGGATACACCGTTCTTCGCCCAGGGCACCCTGATTACCGGCCTTGCCAACGGCTTTACGCTCTATGGCGGCACCCAGCTGGCGTCACGCTATACCGCAGTGGCCGTCGGTGCCGGGAAAAACCTCGGTGACTGGGGCGCAGTCTCCGTCGATATCACCCACGCCCGCAGCCAGCTCGCGGACGACAGCAAACATGAAGGGCAATCGCTGCGTTTTCTGTATGCAAAATCGCTGAACGGGTTTGGCACCAACTTCCAGCTGCTGGGCTACCGCTACTCAACGAAGGGGTTTTACACCCTGGACGACGTGGCCTGGCGCTCAATGGAGGGCTACCAGTATGCCGATAGCCAGGACGATAACGATGTGCCGGACGTGCAGAGCTATCACAACCTGACGTGGAATAAAAAAGGCCGCTTCCAGCTCAACATTTCCCAGTCGCTGGGGGATTACGGCTCGGTCTATATCTCCGGGAGCGAGCAAACCTACTGGGGGACGGACGAAACGAACCTCTGGTATCAGCTGGGCTACGCGGGGGGCGTGAAGGGGATCAACTACTCCCTGTCATGGTCGTGGAACAAATCCGTCGGGATCGACGGTACCGACCGGATCGCGTCGTTTAACGTCTCCGTGCCGTTTAGCCTCTTTACCCGCCAGGGCTATCGCCGGGACAGCGCGATCGATCGCGCCTATGCCACCGCATCCGCCAGCCGAAACAGCGATGGCGACACGAGCTGGCAAACCGGCGTCAGCGGCACGCTGCTTGAGGACCGCAACCTGAACTACAGCGTGACCCAGGGACACGCCAGCACCAACGGCTCAAGCGGAAGCGCCAGCGCCAACTGGCAGGCAACCTACGGCACGCTGGGCGTGGGCTACAACTATTCCCGCGATCAGCACGATCTCAACTGGCAGCTCTCCGGCGGGGTGGTTGGCCATTCAGACGGCGTGACCTTCAGCCAGCCGCTGGGCGATACCAACGTGCTGATTAAGGCGCCGGGGGCATCAGGCGTCAGCGTGGAAAACCAGACCGGCGTGAAGACCGACTGGCGAGGCTACGCGGTCATGCCGTATGCCACCGTCTACCGCTATAACCGCGTGGCGCTGGATACCAATACCATGAGCAACAATACCGACATCGAAAACAACGTGAGCAGCGTGGTGCCGACCAAAGGCGCGCTGGTCCGCGCCAGCTTTGATACCCGCATTGGCGTGCGCGCCCTGCTGACGGTAACGCGCGGCAACCAGCCGGTGCCGTTCGGCGCCGTGGTGCGCGAAACCCAGAGCGGCGTGACCAGCATGGTGGGGGATGACGGGCAAATTTACCTGAGTGGGCTGCCGCTGGAAGGCGAACTGCTGGTCCAGTGGGGTAACGGGGCGCAGTCCCAGTGCCGTGCGCCTTACAGCTTGCCTGAAAAGAGCCTGCAACAGGCGATCACACTTAAGGGGATCCGCTGTGATTAAAATCCATATCTTTGCCTTGTCGCTTCTGGCACTCCTGCCCGCGACAAACGCGTTAGCCACCGTGTGCGTCAATGAAAAGGGCGTGCCGACGGAGGTGCATTACGACCTGACGGATAAATTCAACAGCTCGAATAACCAGGTTGGGCAGGTTGTCACCCTCAGCGAGAAATCGCAGTGGGTGGGGGTAAACGCCGTCTGCCCGAAGGGCACCGTCGGGAATACCACCAAGCGCAGCTACGTGACGGATTACCCGATCACCGGGACCAGCGATGGCTATCAGTATCTGAAGCTTAACGACTATCTGGACGGGGCGATGAAGATCACGGACAGCTATGCTGGCGCGTTTTATCCACCCAAAAGCTATATCCAGATGGGGAGCCATCCGAACGTTTCAAAAAACAAACCGTTTGGCGTGCAGGATTCCAGCCTTATTTTCCGTCTTAAGGTGACCCGACGCTTTATCAATATGGTGGTGATCCCGCGTGCCACCATGTTCCGCGTTTACGTCACTACCACCTCCTCCGATCCGTTGACCACGCCGGTCTACACCATCAGCTACAGCGGAACCATTCAGGTGCCGCAGAGCTGCGCCATCAACGCCGGCAATGTGGTTGAATTTGATTTCGGCGACATTGGCGCCTCCCTGTTCAGCAAGGCGGGCGTGGGTAACAAGCCGGAGGGCGTCTCATCGCAAAGCAAAACCATCGCGATTAAATGCACCAACGTGGAGGCAAACGCTATGCTGACGATGCGCGTCGAGGCTGAAAAGGTCTCCAATAATGTGGTGGTGTCGGATAACCCGGATGTGGGGTTTATCATTGCCAACGAGAGCGGTGCGCCGCTCACGCCTAACAACCTGACGAGCAAAATTCCGTTCCGCCTGGACGACAGCGCGCAGGCGCAGGTGGGGATCCGGGTCTGGCCGGTGAGCGTGACGGGCAACAAGCCAGCGGAAGGGCGCTTTACCTCGCGCGGATATTTGCGTGTGGATTACGACTAAGGAGCAGACATGCGAAACGGGATCCGTTTTATCACCGTGGCGCTCTTTGCGCTTTGCACCCAAGCTCAGGCGGAAACCGCATTGGGCGAAATTAATATTCGGCTCTACGGCAATATTGTCGATTTCACCTGCGTGGCAGAGGGTAACGATAGCGACAAAACGGTCACGCTGGGCACCTGGCCCACGAAGCAGCTCAACACCACGGGGAGCCGCACGCAGCCTATGCCCTTCACGCTGAAGCTGACCGGCTGTCCGCCCGGGGCGGCGTCCATTACGTTCTCGGGCAAGGCCGACGGGAGCAATAGCGGGTTGCTGGCGCTGAATGATGCCAGTACAGCGAGCCACGTCGCCGTCGAGATCAGGGATGCGGATAAAACGCGTCTGGCGCTTCAGCAGGCCAGCCAGCCGGTCACGGTTGATGCACAGGGGAATGCGACCCTGTCATTTTATGCCAATTATATTGCTACGGCCGATAACCCTCAGCCCGGACGGGCTGATGCGGATGCTACCTTCATGATTAATTATAATTAGCACTGACCGCACTCCCTGCAGCTCGGATAAACTGCAGGGAGTGAATTCAGGTTATAGCAGCTCGTGCGCTTTGGCGTAATCTATTAATTCCACGATGCTTTGTACGCCAAGCTTGGAATAAATATTGGATTTGTGCGCACTGATGGTCTTATTGCTCAACAGTAACTGTTCAGCAATCTCCTTATTGGATAATCCATTCGCCAGATAACGTAATACCGTGACCTCGCGATTCGATAATGGCATATCCGCTGCCATCCCTTTTCCCGAACCCATATGGTTTATAAAATTCAGCGTTTCCGACGGGAAAAAAGAATAGCCCATCAAAATCATCTCTACGGCGTTGTAGATCTCACCCAAATCTTTTCGTTTACTGACGAAGCCGTTGGCCCCGGCGCGAATCGCACGACCCGCGTAAAATAACTCTGATTTAGAGGAGAGGAACAGAATCTTGATGTCTTTGTTTAAGTTTCTGATTCTCTTCAGTAAAGCGAAGGCGTCTGTGCCCGTAAGTTCGATGTCAAGGATCACCAAATCGATAGGATGATTGCGAATACAGTCAAGAACTTCATGGCTATCGCCAGACTTAAGCTTGACTGTGATATTTTTATTTTTCTGTAGCAGGACCTCTATCGACATTCTGACGATAGGATGTTCGTCCATAATGATAACGGATGCCGGTTTCATTTTTAATGCCTCAGATTGTTAAAAGCGTTATGCAGAGTTTTGTAAAACTCTCGAAATGCCGGAAGGATATAAAGTGCAGATCCCTATACCGTAGTATTTCCCTGGAAAGAGCGAAAGCATCCTTGTTTACGTAATGAAAAGAACAGTGCCTCAGCGCGGTCATCTCATTTGGCTGGTGTTGGCAAAAAGATTTTTCTTATTCAGATTTGGTACGCATCTTATTATACAGAGTAAGTTTTTTCCGAAAACCCTGTAAATTAGTCTCCGCTTATTGGTTTGTATTATCTTCTGGATCTTAATGGCTATGTTTTTAAATTTAGCGGAAATATCCTGTTATCCCATTTACCGCATCTTTTCATCTTTATGTAATAACAAAAAATAACAGATGTCACTTTATGTTGCGTAATTGTTAATAAAAAAGACCGTCGATTCGGCGGGCGACCCAGGGTCAAAGAGGCGAAAAAGTGCCCTCGCAAGGTGTCAAACCTTCATCTGAAAGTGCTTAAGGCGCATCAACGTCACGCCATCATCGCGCAGGAGAACATGCTATTCACTTTGCTTTCCGCTCCTGGAGAGTGAAGCGAAGCTGCTTGTTTTTACATCATTATCATCTTATTAACGCCTTCTGCATTCACTTAACGGATGGAGGAAAGTGCTGCCTTTGGTTCATTCTGTGACATTTCACATGGTTCCGAACCATAAATTAGGAATAGTTATAAAATCGAATACATTGTTAAAATTTAACCATTTCATAACATGCGTGGTAAGTAAATTCCTAAAGCGCTTTAGGAAATAAGAAGTTAGTGCGTAAGTTAAAACGTGCAGTCAGAGAGGTTATTAAGAAGGTGTAACAATTCCTGGCGATGGCTCAGCCCCAGCTTAAGCAGGATGCAGCTGAGACGATAGATAATGCGGCTATAGGGGCGATTCTGCAGAAGGGCAATCTGACGCAGCGTCTTACCGCGGGCAAGCTCCTGCAAAATGGGCCATTCATTGCGGGAAAACCAGTCTTTATCGGACCCCTGCGGCGGGCGGGCATCCATCAGGCTGTGTTGAAGCCCTGCCGCGTTCATCTGACGTTCCAGCACGTGAAAAGGCCCCGCCGCTTTGCAGAAGAGGCGGGTATCATAATTATCTGCCCGGACCAGTAGCCACGGCGTCAGGAAGGGGGGATACAGGCTATGCCTTCTTAACTGATCCAGTTGATCAATCAGCCCGGTGGAACGGCTTTCTACATCCACCACCAGACGCGCTGAAGGCCATTGTGCCTGAGCGCCGAGCGCATCATCCAGTGAGATATAGTCGCAACAGCTGCTCAGGGGAAACTGTCCATTGAGAAAACCGGTGCGCAGAAAATGATCCTCCGTGACCAGAATGATAAACGGAGCGTCGGTTTTTCGGGGCTGGCTGATGGACTGGCTCAAAAACTCGAGCCGGTCGAAAAAGGGGGGTGCAAAAGGTGAGTGCGTAAATCCCAGTGCATCACTTCCTGTACGCCGCCGCCGGTAACGGCGCACTGTCATTCGCATGGTCTCCCTCCTGGAAATGGCTCTTTAATCCTCCGGCCATGTCCAGGACGGCCAGTAATATCCCTGGCCGAGATCTGCGCCTGCCTGCAGTGCCCAGGTGCGATCGCGTTCAGTCTCAATACCTTCGATGAGCACGCTCCCGGCCAGCTGAAAGCAACGTGAAACCAGCTGCCTCAGCGCGGGTGTGGCGCGTAAACGCCAGAATGCGCCCTTATCAATTTTGATGCCGTTCAACGGTAATCGACAAAATAAAAACGGCTGAATGACCGTTTCGTCGATGTCATCCAGCCATATACTGTGCCCCTGTTCCCGGAGTTTCGACAGGTTTTGAATGACGCGCTGCTTCTGTGCGGCAGAGAACGCCAGAAAGGCAGAGAGGTCAACAATCTCGATATTCAGCGGCGTGTTTTTCAGATTGATGAGCCGCTGAAAGGACGCTGGCTCTGTCAGAACGGTTATCGGCAGATTAATAAAAAGGTTATTACCGTGCGGCGTCTTTTTTAGTGCGGCAAGCTGCGCTTCAAGCAGCGTCATTGACCAGCCTGCCGACTGATGGCGAAAAAAATCCTCGCTGAGCTGCGTTTCGGACAGAATGCTAAGCACCTCCACGCCAACCTGACGCTGAGAGGTGAGGGCGACGACAGGCTCCAGTTTGATGCCGACGATGTCCTGAGAAATAAACTGTAACCGGGGGGGCGTATCGAACGGGTTGTGCGCTGTCACTCCATTGTCCTGTTGTCTGTCAGCCTCCAGGCGGCCGGGAAACCTCGCTCTAGTGTGACGAGCCGACGAGCAGGAAAACAGCAGGCGTTACTTAAATGCAACTAAGCCTTTTCGCAGCGCTAAATTTTACGGTGAAACAGCGAGAAATGTTGAGAAAATAGCCGTATTTACAATCGGCTAGCGGTAATTGCCCCCGAAAACGGAAAAGGCATTGACTCACCTGACATTGACCGTATAATTCTTCGCGTTTCACCACCGCGAAGTTCACTCTTCTCAGTGCGCCCTTAGCTCAGTTGGATAGAGCAACGGCCTTCTAAGCCGTAGGTCGTAGGTTCGAATCCTACAGGGCGTGCCATTTAGAAACAGGCACTTACGCCAGTTTCAAACCAGCCTGATTTTCTCCCTGTGTCGTATTTGCGTCATGGTTGCCAAAATGGCCTCAATTTTCCGTGCGTGTGAGCTCAAAGGGTTCAGCGCAAGGTGAGCATCCCCTTTTATCACGCATTAATTTGAGCAGGATCCTGCAGAGATTTGCGCTTGCCAAAGCATAGATAATGCGTATAGTTCTCATTTGCATTGCAACCAATATATTCTAAGGCCCGTCCACGGGCTATTTTTGCGCGCACTTTCAAACGAGTTAACGATGAACAACACCAAAATGCACAAAACGCTGCTGGCGCTCGCCATTGGCGCGGTTACACATTCCGCCTGGGCGGCAGAGGATAAAAAAGAAGACACCATCGTTGTGCAGTCTGCACCTGCCGGCGACTTTAAACCCGGTGGCGACCAGCTGGTGCCGGCCTTCCTTGACGGGCAGGTGGCCAACGGCGGACGTATGGGGATGCTCGGCCAGCAGAACGCCATGGACGTGCCGTTCAACATCATCAGCTACACCTCGAAGCTGGTGGAAGATCAGCAGGCAAAAACCATTGCTGACGTAGTCGCGAACGACGCGGGCGTGCAGTTTGTGCAGGGTTACGGCAACAGCGCGGAAACCTTCCGCATTCGCGGCCTGAAGTTTGACGGCGACGACATGACCTTCGGTGGCCTCTCCGGCGTGCTGCCGCGTCAGGTGGTGGATGCCCAGATGGTTGACCGCATTGAGATCTTCAAAGGGGCCAACTCCCTGATGAACGGCGCGGCAAGCTCGGGCGTGGGCGGGATGATTAACCTTGAGCCAAAGCATGCCGGGGAAACGCCGCAGGCGAAAGTGGGCGTGGACTACACCTCGGATTCCCAGATTGGCACCACGCTGGATGCGGGGCGTCGCTTTGGCGATAACGACCAGTTCGGCGCGCGCGTGAACCTCGTGCATCGTGAAGGGGAAACCGGCGTACCGAACGACCGCCGCCGCACCACGCTGCTCTCCACCGGCCTGGACTACAAAGGCGACCGCTTCCGCACCTCGCTGGATCTGGGCTATCAGAAAAAAACCTTCCACGGCAGCCCGACCAGCGTCAACATCTCAGCGGTGGACTTCGTGCCTGAACCGCCGAAAAACGATCGCAACTTCTCGCAGAAGTGGGCCTACAGCGATATCGAAAACGAGTTCGGGATGTGGCGCAGCGAGTACGACATCACCGACACCTGGACGGCCTATACCGGCCTGGGCGCGCAGCACGCGCATGAAGAAGGGATCTACAGCGCACCGAAGCTGGTGGACAAGAGCGGCAAGGCGACGGCCAGCCGACTGGATACCAACCGCATCAGCGATTCCGTCAGCGGCATGGCGGGCATTCGCGGCAACTTCAACACCGGCTTCGTCTCGCACAAGGTCAACGTCGGGTATTCCGCAATGACCAAAAACGAAAAAATCGCGTGGAAAATGTCGGCGACGGCGGATAACCCGACCACCAACATCTACCACAACACCGGCGTGGATATGCCGGACAGCACCAACTTCAACGGCTCCGGCGGTAAATACAGCGATCCGCTGACCAGCGGGCGCACCCGCACCCAGGGCTGGCTGCTGAGCGATACCCTGGGCGTGCTTGATGACAAGCTGCTGTTCACCGCAGGCGCGCGCCATCAGAAAGTGGTCGTTCGCGGGTATAACAAAATTACCGGCGCAGAGAACGACGCGGACGGCTTCGACGGCAGCCGCTGGATGCCAACCTACGGCGTGGTTTACAAACCGTGGGAAGAAATTTCCCTCTACGCCAACCACACCGAAGCGCTGCAGCCGGGCAAAACCGCACCTAACACCGCCACCAACTACGGCCAGAGCACCGGCATCGTTCACTCTAAGCAGAACGAAGTGGGCGTGAAGGCGGACTTCGGGCGCGTGGGCGGCTCTCTGGCGCTGTTTGAGATTAAAATGCCCTCGGCGATCCTCGATGCTAACAATCACTACGGCCTGGACGCTGAACAGCGCAACCGTGGCGTGGAGCTGAACGTCTTCGGCGAGCCGATGCTCGGGATGCGTCTGAACGCCAGCGCCACCTGGCTGCAGGCGGAGCTAACCAAAACCAAAAACGGCGTGAACCAGGGCAACGATGCAATTGGTATTCCGAACTTCTACGCCGTGCTGGGCGCGGAGTACGACATCAAGCCGGTTGACGGCCTGACAGCGACCGCGCGCGTGAACCACTCCGGCACGCAGTATGCCGACCTCGCGAACAGCAAAAAGCTGGATAGCTACACCACGCTGGATCTGGGCATGCGCTATCGCTTCTCGGTGAACCACAACGCAAACCAGATGACCGTGCGCGCGGGCATCGACAACGTGACCAATGAGAACTACTGGTCCAGCGTGGACGATTCCGGTACCTACATCACTCAGGGCGAACCGCGTACCTTTAAGGTCTCGGTTGGCTACGAGTTCTAAGCGTTCCACCTCGTTATCCGGGGCACGGATGCCCCCATCCTTCCGTCATCGTGTTATAAAATTGTAATAAAAGCTTCTTACACTGGTCGCCAACTCTTTACCTCTTGGCCAATGACAGGAAGCCGCTATGGGCAGACCCCTCAAATCCGTTTTTAAAAAAGATCATCGCGACGACATCGCTAACCGCAGCGCAAACCCGGTATTCTCCGAGGTGGCAGAGGTGTTCCTCTCCCGCCGCCGTTTTCTCCAGATGGGGGCCGTTGCGGGGGCCGCCGTATCATTCCCGTTTCTGATCAAACCTGAGATCGCCATTGCCGCGGTATCGAAGCCTTCCGCGCTGGCAAAAGCGGTTTCCCTGGGCTTTACCAGCATCGACGTCTCCACCGAAGATACGGTCAGGGTGCCGGAAGGCTATATTGCCCGCCCGTTCTATCGCTGGGGTGACCCGACGGGGATCAAAAACAACATGCCGGCCTTTAAGCCGGACGCCAGCAACACCACGGACGAACAGGCCGTGCAGGCGGGCATGCACCACGACGGCATGGCGTGGTTTAGCCTGCCGCAGGGGGAGCAAAACCCGGAGCATGGCCTGCTGGCGATGAACCATGAATACATCGACAACGGGATGCTGTTTACCGACGGTACGGCGAACTGGAGCCTCGACAAGGCCCGCAAGGGGCAGAACGCGATGGGCGTCTCGGTGGTGGAAGTGAAAAAAGCGGGCAGCGACTGGCAGGTGGTACGCCCGTCTTCATATGCCCGCCGCATCACCGTCAATACGCCGATGCAGCTTACCGGCCCGGCGCGGCATCAGGACTTAATGAAAACCGCCGCCGACCCGCAGGGGGAGCGCGTGCTGGGTACCATGCAAAACTGCGCTAACGGCCACACGCCGTGGGGCACCTATCTCACCTGCGAGGAAAACTGGTCGGATATTTTTGTCAAAAAAGCTGATCTCAATCCGCTGGAAAAACGCTACGGCATCAGCGACAGCGATGAATCCTACCGCTGGAACGAGGTGGACGAGCGGTTCAGCGTCGATAAAACCCCTAACGAACCCAACCGTTTCGGCTGGGTCGTGGAGATCGATCCCTACGACCCCACCTCCACACCGCGCAAGCACACCGCCCTGGGCCGCTTCAAGCATGAGGGGGCTGCCGTCACGCTCGCCGCCGATAACCGCGTGGTGGTCTACATGGGGGACGATCAGAAGTTTGAGTACATCTATAAGTTTGTCTCGGACAAAAAATACGATCCCGCGAACCGTGAAGCCAATATGCAGCTGCTGACCTCCGGCACGCTGTACGTCGCCAGGTTCAACGAGGACGGTAGCGGCGACTGGCTGCCGCTGATCTACGGGCAAAACGGCCTGGATAAGAGTAAAGGGTTTGAAAGCCAGGGGGATCTGCTGATTAAAACTCGCCTGGCGGCCGACGCGGTGGGGGCGACCAAAATGGATCGCCCCGAATGGATAGCCGTCGATCCGCACGCCAGCGGCAGCGTCTACTGTACGCTCACCAACAACAGCGATCGCGGGAAAGAGGGGAAAGCGCCGGTGGATGCCGCCAACCCGCGCGCCAACAACGTGTTTGGGCATATTATGCACTGGCACGAAGACGGGGCCGATCCTGCTGCCGCGCGCTTTAAGTGGGATATTCTGGTCATGGCCGGACGCACCGACGGCGACGATCCGAAGGCCAAAGGCTCCATGCAGGGCGCGGCATTCGGCAGTCCGGACGGACTCTCTTTCGATCATCAGGGCGTCCTGTGGATCCAGACCGACGTCTCCTCCAGCACCATCAATAAGAAAGCGTACGAGGGAATGGGCAATAACCAGATGGTGGCGACCATTCCGGGCACCAACGAGTATCGCCGTTTCCTGACCGGGCCGCGCGGGTGTGAGATCACCGGCATTGCGTTTACGCCGGACAACCGCACGCTGTTTATAAACATTCAGCACCCAGGGGAGGGCGGGGATGATATTACCGACCCGGCCAATCCGCGCGCCGTCTCTAACTGGCCGGACGCCAGCCCGAACGGACGCCCGCGATCGTCCACGGTGGTGATCGTGAAAGCGGACGGCGGAATTATCGGGTCGTGACGTTTATCCGCCGGGCGCACGCGCTGGCCCGGCGTTAAGCTTGCTACCACCAGCATGAAGTGTTAAAACGTGCCCCTTCTAAAAAAGAGACAGGGGTAGGGCGTGAAAGACGCGTCATCCGCTTCAGGCCATGGTCGCGCTGAAGCCTCGTCGGATCAGAATCCGACGCTGCAACGTGGTTTGCAAAATCGACATATTCAGTTAATTGCCCTCGGCGGCGCAATCGGTACCGGGCTGTTTCTCGGCATCGGCCCCGCCATTCAGATGGCCGGCCCGGCGGTTCTGCTGGGTTACGCTATCGCCGGGATTATTGCCTTCCTGATCATGCGCCAGCTCGGCGAGATGGTCGTTGAAGAGCCGGTGTCAGGCTCCTTCGCGCACTTTGCCTATAAATACTGGGGCCCGTTCGCAGGCTTCCTCTCCGGCTGGAACTACTGGGTGATGTTCGTGCTGGTGGGGATGGCGGAGCTGACCGCTGCAGGCATCTACATGCAGTACTGGCTGCCGGACGTGCCCACGTGGATCTGGGCGGCGGCCTTCTTCATCATTATTAACGCCGTTAACCTCGTCAACGTGCGTCTGTATGGTGAAACCGAGTTCTGGTTTGCGCTGATTAAGGTGCTGGCAATTATCGGCATGATCGGCTTTGGCCTGTGGCTGCTGTTCTCCGGCCACGGCGGCGAGCGTGCCACTATGGACAACCTTTGGCAGCACGGCGGCTTCCTGGCGACCGGCTGGAAAGGGCTCATCCTCTCGCTGGCGGTGATTATGTTCTCCTTCGGCGGTCTGGAGCTGATTGGCATTACCGCGGCCGAAGCGCGCGATCCGCACAAAAGCATTCCGAAAGCGGTCAACCAGGTGGTGTACCGTATTCTGCTGTTCTATATCGGCTCGCTGGTGGTGCTGCTGGCGCTTTACCCGTGGGTGGAAGTGAAGTCCAACAGCAGCCCGTTCGTGATGATTTTCCACGATCTCAACAGCAACGTGGTCGCTTCGGCACTGAACTTCGTCATTCTGGTGGCCTCTTTGTCGGTGTACAACAGCGGGGTCTACTCCAACAGCCGTATGCTGTTTGGCCTCTCCGTACAGGGCAACGCACCGAAGTTCCTTACCCGCGTCAGCCGCCGCGGCGTGCCGGTCAATTCGCTGTTCCTTTCCGGCGCGATTACGTCTCTGGTAGTGCTAATTAACTACCTGCTGCCGAAACAGGCCTTCGGCCTGCTGATGGCGCTGGTTGTCGCCACGCTGCTGCTGAACTGGATCATGATCTGCCTGGCGCACCTGCGTTTCCGCGCGGCGATGCGCCGCAAGGGGCGCGAGACGCAGTTCAAAGCGCTGCTCTATCCGGCGGGGAACTACCTCTGTATCGCGTTCCTGGCGTTGATTCTGGTGCTGATGTGCACCATGGATGAGATGCGACTTTCAGCAATGCTGCTGCCGGTATGGGTGGTGTTCCTGTTTATCGCGTTTAAGCTCTCACGCAAAAAGTAGCCCGTTTTTCTCCCTCTCCCTGTGGGTGTACGGTCCGGGGACATAGTGAACACTTGTTCGGGGACATGGTAGACACTTACAACTGAGGCATAAGAACC
>NZ_JADBRS010000015.1:0-147142 GCF_014930775.1 Enterobacter cloacae complex sp. P38RS | reverse complement strand
GGATGTTAAAAAGTGTTCACCATGTCCCCGAACACCTGTCTACCATGTCCCCGGACTGTACACAGGGAGAGGGTCAGGGTGAGGGCATCAGGCCGCACCTATCCTCCACCCATACGAAAATGTTATTTGCATCACAATCCAAACTGCAAATTAATGTGGATTGCATTTTTTTGCGGGAGGTAACAAAACATATCGTTGCCAACTGATAGAATTGCATCAAATAACAACCCTGAATGTTCCTATAACAACATATCTCCCGCTCACTTGTGAGGAAAGTAACATGAACCTTAAGCTGCAGCTTAAAATCTTGTCGTTTCTGCAGTTCTGCCTGTGGGGTAGCTGGCTGACTACACTCGGCTCCTATATGTTTGTGACGCTCAAGTTTGATGGTGCGTCAATCGGTGCCGTCTACAGCTCGCTGGGTATTGCGGCTGTTTTCATGCCAACGCTGCTCGGTATCGTGGCGGATAAATGGTTAAGTGCGAAATGGCTGTATATGCTTTGCCATCTGGTGGGTGCGGGGACGCTGTTTATGGCGGCCGAAGTGACCACGCCGGGGGCGATGTTTATGGTGATCCTGCTTAACTCGCTGGCGTACATGCCAACGCTTGGGCTGATCAACTCCATCTCCTACTACCGCCTGAAATCTGCCGGCCTGGATATCGTCACCGACTTCCCGCCAATCCGTATCTGGGGCACCATCGGCTTTATCATGGCGATGTGGGGCGTGAGCTTCGCGGGCTTCGAGCTGAGCCACATGCAGCTGTATATTGGTGCTGCGCTCTCCGTACTGCTGGCGCTGTTCACCCTGACGCTGCCAACCATTCCGGTATCTAACCAGCAGAAAAACCAGAGCTGGAGCACCATGCTTGGCCTGGATGCCTTCGCCCTGTTCAAAAACAAGCGCATGGCGATCTTCTTTATCTTCTCCATGCTGCTGGGCGCGGAGCTGCAAATCACCAACATGTTCGGCAACACCTTCCTGCACAGCTTCGATAACGATCCGCTGTTTGCCGGGAGCTTTATCGTTGAGCACGCGTCGGTGATGATGTCCATCTCGCAGATCTCCGAGACGCTGTTCATCCTGACCATCCCGTTCTTCCTGAGCCGCTACGGCATCAAAAACGTCATGCTGATCAGTATCGCCGCGTGGATGCTGCGCTTCGGCCTGTTCGCCTACGGCGACCCGAGCGCGTTCGGCACCGTGCTGCTGGTGCTGTCGATGATTGTTTACGGCTGCGCCTTCGACTTCTTCAACATCTCCGGTTCGGTGTTTGTGGAAAAAGAGGTGAAGCCTGAAATCCGCGCCAGCGCGCAGGGCATGTTCCTGATGATGACCAACGGCTTCGGCTGTATTCTGGGCGGCGTGGTGAGCGGTAAAGTGGTTGAGATGTACACCACCAACGGCATCACCGACTGGCAGCCCGTGTGGCTGATCTTCGCTGCGTATTCGCTGGTGCTGTTCTTCGCGTTCCTCGCGCTGTTCAAGTACAAGCACGTTCGCACAGCGCACGGTACACAGCCGATTGCGCATTAATCCTTGATGTCTTTTGCCCGGTGGCGCTTCGCCTTACCGGGCCTGCAAAAGCACGGAGAGCAGGCCGGGTAAGCGTTAGCGCCACCCGGCTATTTTATTGCAGAGAGCACCCACCCCACCGACAGCAAATCCGCGCTGCCGCCCGGACTCAGGTTTCGTTCAATCAGTGCCTTATCCATCTTAAGCAACGCCTCGCGATTCCAGCCGTTAGCCAGCAGTTCCCGCGCATAGCCCTGAACGTAGCGCAGCCCCTGAATGCCGCCGCGTGACACGAGATTACTGTCCTGATTGACCGCCATCAGGCGCAACAGCAGGCCGTGAAGCGACCGTCCGTTCCACTGCCCCAGCGCCTTACGCACCGTCGCAAAGCCGCTCTCCGCCTCGCCTCGCGCCCCGGTTAAGCCGTACTGCTGAAACTGCCGCTCGCCCGCCGTCGCCTGCCCGCTGCGCGCTGCCAGCTCCCGCGACACCAGCCCGCGGCAGATGTTACTCACCTCACAACAGAGGCTGTCCGCAGAGACATTTTTCACACGCCCGGCAGCGAAGCACAGCAGGCCGAGAGCAAAAATCCCACCCTTGTGGGTGTTCACGCCGTTCGTCGCGGCATACATCGCCTGCTCGCAGGCCAGCCCCATCGGGCGGATAATCCGCAGCTGTGCGTCAGCGGGTTTATCCGCATGCACGTTACCGAGTTCAGCAAAGCGCGAAAACCACGGTGCAATCGCCGCAATGCTGCGGACAAACAGCGCGTGGTCCATATCGCGATGGGAACCGTTGTTGAGCTTGTCCACCAGCCCCGGCTTGGGCGTCAGCTCCAGCTCCTGCCACAGCGCCGCTTCGGCAAGCGCGGGCACATCAACCGGGCGCGGTTTAGTCGCGAGCAAACCAGTCATCGATCGTCTTCTCCACGCGGGAAACTACCTGCTCAACGGGGTGATTGCGCGAACGGGAGCAGGCATGCGCGGGCTCGTCGCAGATCAGACAGCGCCTGAGGTTTGCCCCCAGCGACTGACGCCCCACGTGGCCATGCTGAGGACAAATCACGTCCAGATCCCACAGCCTGCCGAGCGGGTGCGTCTGCTCCAGTTCCGCGCAGTGCGCTTTGATTTCCGCCGCCGGATGGGCGACGCACCACAAGGCTTCCGGTCCGGTGGGCAGCCACAGCACCTGCCGGTCCAGCACCTGCCAGCGGTTCTCCCACAGCAGCTGGTCGCATATCTGGAGCGCCACGCCCATGGTGTTGCGATAGCGCAGGCTGTCCTTGATTTCCCCTGGCGTGACCAGCGTGAGGGAGATCACCGGCTGTTTATAGTGCTCAAGCATGTCAGCCTGACGGGCTGCGCGACGCTCTTTCGCCGCCAGCAGTTCCTCCAGGCTGACACCCGCCCGCACGGGTGTCGCTAAAATCATACTGACTCCTTCACCTGTCGTACGGTGTCGATCACGCTGCCGTCGCGGTAGCGGATCACCCCGACGATTTTGTCGGTAAATTCAATCGGTTTCGGTACGCCGGTCAGGGAAATCGCCCGCTCATAGAGCGCGCTGATGTCCACTACCTTCAGCCCGGCCTCCAGCAGCCGCTCGCGGATCTCCTGGCGCGCCGGGTTGACTGCAATACCGTGGTCGGTGACCAGCACGTCGATGCTCTCCCCCGGCGTGAGGCGCGTGGTGACGCGCTTGACCACCGTCGGAATGCGGCTGCGCAGCAGCGGCGCGACGACGATGGTCAGGTTGGCTGCCGCCGCCACGTCGCAGTGCCCGCCGGATGCGCCACGCATCACGCCGTCGGAGCCGGTGATGACGTTGACGTTGAAATCAACGTCAATTTCCAGGGCGCTGAGGATCACCACGTCGAGCTGGTCGCAGCTTGCCGCCTTGCTGCCGGGGTTGGCGTAGACGTTGGTGGAGATCTCTACGTGGTTCGGGTTGCGCGCCAGCGAAGCCGCCGCCTGGCCGTCAAAGCACTGGGTGTCGAGCAGCTTTTCGATAAGCCCCTTCTCGTGCAGATCTACCAGGCTGCCGGTGATACCGCCGAGCGCAAAGCGCGCCTTTACGCCGCTGCGCTCCATCTTCTCTTCCATAAAGCGGGTGCAGGCGGTGGCCGCCGCGCCGGAGCCGGTCTGCATCGAGAAGCCCGGCTTGAAGTAGCCGGAATGCTCGATCACGTCCGCCGCATAGCGGGCGATCATCAGCTCGCGCGGGTTGCTGGTGACGCGCGCCGCGCCGACGCTGATTTTCGCCGGGTCGCCCACGCTCTCGACCTGCACGATGTAGTCCACCTGGTCCTGCACCAGGCTGGCGGGCATATTCGGGAACGGCACCAGTTCTTCGGTCAGCAGCACCACCTTGCGGGCAAAGTGCGCGTCCACCATCGCGTAGCCGAGCGAGCCGCAGCACGATTTACCGTGCGTGCCGTTAGCGTTGCCAAACGCATCGCTGCACGGCACGCCGAGAAACGCCACGTCGATATTCAGCTCGCCGTCCTGGAGCAGCTTCACGCGCCCACCGTGGGAGTGAATCTGTACCGGCTCGTCCATCAGCCCGTGGGAGATGGCGTCCGCCAGCCTGCCGCGCATGCCCGAGGTGTAAATCCGGGTGATGACGCCGCTTTCAATATGCTCGATCAGCGCGTCGTTGCAGGTCATCAGCGAACTGGAGGCCAGGGTCAAATTTTTAAATCCCATCCGCGCCAGCAGCGCCACAACGGTGTTGATCACCCGGTCGCCTTCGCGAAAGGCATGGTGGAAGGAGATGGTCATCCCGTCCTGCAGGCCGCTGCGCGCTACGGCTTCTTCAAGGGAGGCACAGAGCTTGCGGTTGTGCTTCGCGTCACTGTCCGCCAGCCAGGGCGTCGCGCTGTGGGCGGTATCAAAGGGTTTCAGGTCCCGCAGATGCGGGAAGTTTACGTGGAGAAGTTCAGTCTGATTCATTGTCTTATCCTTACCGACGCACGCCGGAAGCCGCCGCGCGCTCCAGCACCACCTGCGCGTGGTTAATAATTGGTGCATCCACCATTTTGCCGTTGAGCGACACCACGCCCAGGCCGTTACGCTCGCCCTCTTCTGCCGCTTCAATCACCCTTTTGGCGTGATCCACCTCTTCCTGCGTCGGTGCATAAGCGTTGTGCAGCAGGTCAATCTGGCGCGGGTTAATCAGCGACTTGCCGTTAAAGCCCATCTTGCGGATCAGATCGACCTCGCGGAGGAACCCGGCCTCATCGTTAACGTCTGACCACACCACGTCGAAGGCGTCGATACCCGCCGCGCGGGCGGCGTGCAGCACGGCGCAACGGGCATAGAACAGCTCGGTGCCGTCGCCGCGCTCGGTCTGCATGTCCATCACGTAGTCAAAGGCGGCCAGCGCGATGCCGATGAGGCGCGGGGAGCTGCGGGCAATCGCCACGGCATTGATGACGCCAATGGCCGACTCAATCGCCGCCATCACGCGGGTGGAGCCGACCTCGCGGCCGCACTCGCGTTCAATGCGCTCAAGATGGCCTTCCAGCTCGTAGACGTCGTCCGGGGTGTCGGTTTTTGGCAGGCGGATCACGTCCACACCCGCGCGCACGGCGGCTTCCAGATCCAGCAGGCCAAACGGCGTGCTGAGCGGGTTAATGCGCACCACGGTTTCGATATCCTGATACATCGGGTGCTGTAGCGCGTGGAATACCAGCATGCGCGCGGTGTCCTTCTCACGCAGGGCGACGGCGTCCTCAAGGTCAAACATGATGGAGTCGGGGCGGTAGATAAACGCGGTGGAAAGCATGGCGGCGTTGGCGCCCGGCAGGAACAGCATACTGCGGCGGAGTTTGCTCATTTCAGCGCCTCCCAGTTGATGGCCTGTTCATCGGCGGCACGCATCAGCGCGCTTTGCAGGCGGGCGCGAATAACACAGTCCAGCGCCCCTTTGTCTTCAATAATGATTAATCCCTGGCGCACGTTCATGGCGCGCAGCGTGTCGTTGACCACCTGGCGAATTTGCTCGCCAAACTGCTTAATCACTTCACTGTGGATGACAATCTCCAGCTCGCCGTGAGCGGGGGCGATTTTCACCATCAGGTCGCTGGACTCCTGCGTTCCGGCCAGCGCCTCCCTTACAATATTCATGATAAATTCCTGATAGTTATGCGACTTCCGCACTCGCACGATAGTGTGTTTCGAGATGCGCGAAGGTGGAGTCCGGGACGATCTCCCGGATCCGGGAAAACTGCTGTGTCTTGAGTAAACGGCGCACTTCGGACGCCGAAATGGCGTTGCCGGTGGCCTTGATGCGCGGCATCTCCACCACCTCGATATGCGAAGCCAGCAGATCGTGCAGCGTCTGGTTGTACTGGCGGGTGATATCGCAAAAAGGCTCCGAGCCGATAAAGCGGTGCGTGATGCCGAGCGCCGGGGCGATGAAGTCCCGGAAGATCAGCACGTCGATCTCGCTCCACGCCTGCTGCACTTTGCCGGTCTCCTTCAGGAAGTAGGCCGGGAAGGTGGCGCGGGAGATGATGTACTGCGAGCCTTCATGCACCACCACGTTCGGCAGATGGGCTACGCCTGCGCGCACCATCTCGAGACGCGCGCTGAACGGGAAGAACGAGGCGTCTTCACGCACCACGAACAGATGCAGGGCATCGCACCGCTGCGCCGCCTGCTCCACCAGATGGCAGTGGCCGAGGGTGAACGGATTGGCGTTCATCACTATCGCGCCAGTTTTCTCCCCGCCCTTTCGCATCCGGCTTAAGGTACGGCAGTAGCGCGAGATCCCCTGCGGGGTGTTCTCCATCAGCACCGCGTTGTTCCCGCTCTGGGCAATTGGCCAGAAGCCGCTGCGGGCAAAGCGCTCCCGGTTGCACGGACGGGTGCAGAGGAAGAGGTGAAAATGGCCGCGCTCCAGCGCCGCATTTTCCACCTCTGCCAGCAGCCGCGCGCTGAGGTTTTCCCCACGAAGCTGCTCGTTGACCGCCACGCATTTGATGACGTTGCCGGCAAGTCCTGCGCAACCCACCAGCTGCGCGCCGGACCAGGCTTCGACAAACAGCGTGATGTCGTTGTCCAGGCCAAGGCCGCTGTCTGCCAGCAGGTAGCGGATCTGGCTTAAGCGTTCCGGGTGTTTCGCCACCAGCGTCTGGCGAAAATCGATGGGTTGACTGTTCATGCCGCCTTTCTCAGTGTGCCGCCGCAAGCCCGACGGCTGGCGCTTCAACAATCACGTTGCTCAGATGACCGATATGCTCGATCTCCACCTCAATGCGATCGCCCTCTTTCATAAACAGCGGCGGGTTACGCTTTTTACCCACGCCGCCCGGGGAGCCGGTGATGATCACGTCGCCCGGGCTTAAGCGGGTAAAGGTGCTGATGTACTCGATGAGCTCCGCGACCTTGTGGATCATGCTGCTGGTGTTGTCCTCCTGCACCATGCGGCCGTTAAGCCAGGTGCGGATCGCCAGGCTGTGCGGGTCCGGGATCTCATCCGCCGTCGCCATCCACGGGCCAAACGCCCCGGTCTGACGCCAGTTTTTACCGGCGGTGAACCAGGTGTGCTGCCAGTCGCGGGCGGAGCCGTCCATGTAGCAGCTGTAGCCCGCCACGTGGCGCAGGGCGTCATCGCGGCTGATGTTCTCCCCACCCTTACCGATGATCACCGCCAGCTCACCTTCGTAGTCGAATTCGCTGGAGTGGCGCGGCTTCAGCACCGGCTCGTTGTGGCCGGTCTGTGAGTCCGGGAAGCGGACAAACAGCGTCGGGGCCGGGTTGTGCTGGTCAAACTCCTTGCGTTTGTCGGCGTAGTTCATGCCCACGCAGAGGATTTTTTCTGGCTGCACGATCACAGGTAAGAAGGTAATGGCGCTCAGCGGTACATCCACCGCGTCGTTCAGGTAGCGGGTGGCCTGCGCCAGCCCGTTGCCCTGCAGCAGCGCCTTGAGGTCGCTGTAGCGGTCGCCGAGACGGCGGCCCAAATCAATCACGCCGTCGGCCTGGACGATGCCGTAGCTGCGTTTTCCCTGGTATAAAAAGCTTGCGAGTTTCATTGTTTTTTCCTGAATACTTAGACGAGGAAGTTGCCCAGAATCAGCAGTGAGACAGAGACGTTAATCGCCCCGCCGATACGGGTAGCAATCTGGGCGAACGGCATCAGGCTCATGCGGTTGCCTGCGGTCAGGATCGCCACGTCGCCGGTACCGCCCTGGCCGCTCTGGCAGCAGGAGACGATGGCGACATCAATCGGGTGCATACCAATCTTTTTGCCGACGAAGAACCCGGTCGCCACCAGCGCGGAGACGGTGCTGACAATCACCAGCAGGTTGCTGACGGTGAACGCCGCCACCAGCTCATGCCACGGGGTGATGGCCACGCCGACGGCGAAGAGGATTGGGTAGGTCACGGAGGTCTGGAAGAATTTGTACACCACCTGCGAGCCCTCCAGCAGGCGCGGAGAGGCGCCGTTGCAGAGCTTCACCAGCACCGCCATAAACAGCATGCCGACCGGCGCAGGCAGGCCAATCAGCTTGTGGCCGAGCATGCCCAGCATATAGAGCAGCACCGCCAGCAGCGCGCCGGAGGCGATAGTCGTCACGTCCGCTTTACCGGAAAACGCAGGCTGAGAGACGGTGGCATCGGCATTCGCGCGGTTAGGCATCAGCTGGCCTTCACCGGTCAGGTGTGGGTAGCGTTTACCGAGCTGGTTCAGGCAGCCGGAGATGATGATTGCCGTCAGCCCGCCGAGCATGACCATCGGCAACACGCGGCCGAGCGCTACGCCCTGGTCCATATGCAGCAGGGTGGCATAGCCGATGGAAAGCGGAATCGCCCCTTCCCCGACGCCGCCCGCCATGATCGGCAGAATGATAAAGAAGAAGATCTGGAACGGCTCCAGGCCCAGCGCCAGCCCCACGCCCATGCCAACAATCATGCCGACGATTTCACCGCACAGCATCGGGAAGAAGATGCGCAGGAAGCCCTGAATCAACACCGTGCGGTTCATGCTCATGATGCTGCCGACGATAATGCAGCAGATATAGAGGTAGAGAATGTTGGTGGATTTGTAGAATTTGGTCGTGGATTCCACCACCACGTCCGGCAGCAAACCGTAGTAGACCAGCGCGGAAGGGATAAAGGTGGCGCAAATCGCCGCCGCACCAAGCTTGCCGACAATCGGCAGGCGTTTGCCGAACTCACCGCAGGCAAAGCCGAAGAAGGCCAGCGTCGCCACCATCACCACGATATCGCTCGGCAGTTTTCCGCCCAGGCAATCAATCGCGATCAGCGCGCCCGCCAGAACGAACAGCGGCAGAGGAATAATCCCGATTTTCCAGGTATCCATAATATGCCACCAGCGCTCTTTAAGCGAAGGCCGCTGAATTTCAATCGGGTCGTGGGTAACAGAGAAAGAATCGTCAGTTGTGCTCATAATAAGCCCCTTAGTTATTTTGTGCGTTCAGCTTAGAGTCACAAAGGCCTACTTTATGTGAGGAATGGCATATTAAAAGCGAAGTTTTAATGGCAGCTATGGTTTTTATGGTTTCTTTTATTTAATGTGATTTATGCCTTATTTATTATCGTGGTTTTTATGGTTTCTTTTCTGAATTGAACGACCAAATAACATTTAACTTAGTAGCATGAAGATCTTAAGCCTTCTGGATAAATCATTTACAGCCCTTGCTGTGCAAGGGATCACAAGTTTCCCGCAAAGCGGACATCCGCATGAAAAAAGATGATATATTGACGATCTTTGCCGCTACTTTGCGTGATAGTTATGAAAGTCTCTTTCCAGATTAAGCTGTTTATTTCGCTCGTTGCCTTTTTCTCAGTGCTTTTTGTGCTGCTGGGCGGATATTATTATGCCGATGTCGGAAAACAGCTTTATCAGGAAATGAGTGCGCGCGCTAAAATACAGGCAGAAGAGATTGCGCTTATTCCGTCATTGCGTACTAAAGTTGAACAAAAAGATATCAACGCCATTCATGATTTCATGCAGAAAATGGCCGCGCACAGCGACGCCAGCTTTATTGTCATTGGCGATAATACGGGACGGCATCTTTTTCACTCCGTCTTTGCCGACAGGGTGGGCACGACGCTGGTCGGCGGCGACAATGAAGCCGTATTGCAGGGGAAAAGCACGACAACCATACGTAAAGGCGGGTTGGGCATTTCACTGCGCAGTAAAGCGCCCATTTTCAACGACGCCGGGCAGGTGGTCGGCATTGTTTCAGTTGGCTATCTCACCAGCTACCTGGACACCATTACCGTCAGTAAAGTGGTCAATATCCTGATTGCCGCCGTGCTGCTGCTGATCGCCCTCTTTGTCTTCTCCTGGTTCTTTACCCGTAGTATTAAGAAGCAGATCTTCTCCCTGGAGCCACGAGAGATCGGCCTGCTGGTGCGCCAGCAAAAGGCGATGATGGAGTCCATCTACGAAGGCGTGATCGCCATTGATAACGAACGGCGCATAGAGGTGATCAACCAGGCTGCGCGCAAGCTGCTGGGCCTGAGCCAGCCAGCCCGGGAACTGCGCGGGCAACTGATAAGCCAGGTGATCGATCCGGTCCCGTTCTTCGACACGCAGACGATGCTGGCGAAAGATACCCATGACGAGATTTGCCGCTTTAACGATCTCACGGTGATTGCCAGCCGGGTACACATCATGCTTGAGGGGTCGCTGCAGGGCTGGGTGATCACCTTCCGCGATCGCAACGAGATCGACTCTCTCAGCAGCCAGCTCAGCCAGGTAAAACGCTACGTCGATAACCTGCGCATTATGCGTCATGAGCAGCTGAACCGGATGACCACCCTCTCCGGCCTGCTGCATATGGGCCGCTATGAAGAGGCCATTCGCTACATTCAGGCGCAGTCGGAGCATGCTCAGGAGCTGCTGGACTTTATCTCCTCCCGCTTTAGTTCCCCGACACTTTGCGGGCTGCTGCTGGGAAAAGCCGCCCGCGCGCGTGAGAAAGGCGTCGAGCTGAGTTTCGACCCGGCCTGTCGGCTGGACAAACCGTTCCTGCCGCTGGGAGAGCAAGAGCTGATTTCGATTATTGGCAACCTGCTGGATAACGCCATCGAAGCGACGCAGCGATCGCCGCTCCCGCATGCGCCGGTGGAAGTGCTGATAAAACTCAGCGAGCAGGAGCTGATTATTGAAGTGGCCGACCAGGGCGTTGGCATTACCCCGGCGATCCGTGACCGGATATTTGAACGCGGCATCACCACCAAAACGCGGGGCGATCACGGGATTGGCCTGTATCTGATCGAAAGCTACGTCACGCAGGCTGGCGGCACAATAGAAGTTGCCGATAACATGCCGCACGGGACCATTTTCTCACTGTTTATCCCGGCCTCGGGAACCGTCCGGCAACTGGAAGATACCGACTATGCAACATGAACTTATCGACGTACTGATTGTTGAAGACGAGAACGAACTGGCACAGCTGCACGCGGAGCTTATCGGTAAACATCCGCGCCTGAGGCTGGTGGGGATTGCCGCGTCGTTGGCCGACGCGCAGCGACAGCTGGAGAGCAAACAGCCGAAGCTGATGCTGCTGGATAACTACCTGCCGGACGGCAAAGGCATCACCCTTATCAGCAACCCGATGCTGGCCCGCGCCAACTGCTCGGTGATTTTCATCACCGCCGCCAGCGATATGGACACCTGTAGCCAGGCCATTCGAAACGGCGCGTTTGACTATATTCTTAAGCCGGTCTCCTGGAAGCGGCTCAGCCAGTCGCTGGAGCGTTTTGTGCAGTTTGCCGAACAGCAGCGGGTCTGGAAGATTGTCGACCAGCAGAACGTGGATTCACTCTATCAGTTACAGGCGAAAAACTATCGTCTGGACAACGGCAGCAAGGGAATAGAGGAGAACACGCTGGCGCGGGTGCAAACGCTGTTTAACAGCAAGGCGGCGCACTGCTTTACGGTGGATGAGGTGGTGAGCGAGACGGGGCTGAGTAAAACCACCACCCGACGCTATCTGGAACACTGCGTGGAGGTAGGTTTTCTGACGGTGGAGATGCTGTACGGGAAGATTGGGCATCCGAGGAGGATGTACCGCCGTGCAGAAGCCTGACGAAGTATTATAGGCCCGGTAAGCTTGCGCCACCGGGCCTACGTTCAGACATTCAATACGTACCCATACAGCCGCTTAATCCCGTCCGCATCCTTCTCGCTGTAAACGCCCTGCAACTCCGGCGAGAAGCCCGGCAGCATATTAATGCCCTCTTCCAGCGCCAGGAAGTAACGCTGTACCGCCCCGCCCCAGACTTCTCCCGGCACCACGCACAGCACGCCTGGCGGGTACGGCAGCGCGCCTTCGGCGGCAATGCGCCCTTCAGCGTCACGAATACGCACCAGCTCCACGTTCCCGCGAATGTACTCCTGGTTGGCATCCTGCGGGTTCATCACTACGGCGGGCAGGCTCTCCCGGCGGAACATCGCCTTCTGTAGATCCTTGACGTTAAAGCTGACGTAGAGATCGTGCATCTCCTGGCACAGTTGACGGATCGTGTAGTCGCGGTAACGCACCGGGTATTTTTGGTAGATGGTCGGCAGCACGTCGGCGAGCGGCGTGTCGTCTTCAATATGCTGCTCAAACTGCCCCAGCATCGCCACCAGCTGCGCCAGCTTCTCGCTGCTTTCGGCAGGCGTCAGCAGGAACAGGATCGAGTTGAGGTCGCACTTCTCCGGCACGATGCCGTTTTCGCGCAGGTAGTGGGCGAGAATGGTCGCCGGAATGCCGAAATCGGTATAGTGACCTGTTTCTGCATCAATGCCCGGCGTGGTCAGCAGCAGCTTGCACGGGTCGACGAAATACTGCTCGCTCGCATAACCCTCAAATCCGTGCCATTTGGCCCCCGGCTCGAAGCTAAAGAAGCGACGCTCGCTCGCGATGACCTGCGTGGGGTGATCCTGCCATGGCCGCCCCGCCACCACAGGCGGAATAAACGGTTTGATCATATGGCAGTTGGCGATGATGGCCTTGCGCGCCTCAATGCCCAGCTCGACGCACTCCGCCCACAGCCTGCGCCCGCTCTCGCCCTCGTGAATTTTGGCGTTCACGTCCAGCGCCGCAAACAGCGGATAAAACGGGCTGGTGGAGGCGTGCAGCATAAACGCGTTGTTCAGCCGCTTGTGCGGACAGAAGCGCGCCTGACCGCGGATGTGGTTATCCTTTTTATGGATCTGCGACGTTTGCGAGAACCCGGCCTGCTGCTTGTGCACCGACTGGGTCACGAAAATGCCCGGATCGTTCTCGTTAAGCTCCAGCAAGAGCGGGGACGTTTCCGCCATCATCGGAATAAACTGCTCGTAGCCCACCCACGCGGAGTCAAAAAGGATGTAGTCACACAGATGGCCGATCTTGTCGATCACCTGGCGGGCGTTGTAGATCGTCCCGTCATAGGTGCCAAGCTGAATGATCGCCAGGCGGAACGGGCGGACCTCGTCGGCCTTTTCCGGCGCCGCCTCGCGGATCAGATCCCGCAGATACGCGTCATCAAAGCAGTGCTCGTCGATCCCGCCGATAAAGCCAAACGGATTGCGCGCCGCCTCAAGATACACCGGCGTGGCGCCCGCCTGGATCAGTGCGCCGTGGTGGTTAGATTTATGGTTGTTGCGGTCGAACAGCACCAGGTCACCGCGGGTCAGCAGCGCGTTGGTCACCACCTTGTTGGCCGCCGACGTGCCGTTCAGCACAAAGTAGGTTTTGTCCGCGTTGAATACTTTCGCCGCGAACTTTTGCGCGTGCTTGGCGGAGCCTTCATGGATCAGCAGATCGCCCAGCTTAACGTCGGCGTTGCACATGTCGGCGCGAAACACGTTCTCACCGAAGAAATCATAGAACTGTCGCCCTGCCGGGTGTTTTTTGAAAAAAGCCCCGTGCTGGTGGCCCGGACAGGCGAAGGTGCTGTTGCCCATCTCTACATACTGGCTCAGAGTATCGAAAAAAGGCGGCAGCAATTCCTCTTCGTAACGGCAGGCGGCGCTCTCCAGTTCCAGAAACTCCTGAGCTTTACCCGAGATAATTGCCGTGACGCCATCAGGCACCTCTCCAGGCTCTTGCGAGAACATAAACACCGGTAGCTGAAAGCCCGTACGCTTCAGCAACGCGAGAATGCCGCTGTAGCTTTCAACAACGCTAATGACGACTGCCGCCACATCGGTGAAATCGGTGTTATCCAGCGTCACCTTTTCACGGTGCGTAGAAACTTTGGATACCAGCTCATGGCTGACGGCAATTTTCATGGTTTTCATAAGCGCAAATACCCTCACCGAGCGGTGAGACAGGGAGGAGAAAATTCGCGCAATCATGTCACCTTTTATTTTCAGGCGCAAGAAGGAATCAGTATGCACGAAACCACCCAAAGCTAAGGCTCGCGCAGCCCTGACGTGCCATAATAATGCAATATCAATGAGTAAATAACAGGAGTTAACCGTGGTTATCGGGCCATTTATTAACGCCGGAGCCGTATTGCTGGGCGGCGTACTGGGCGCAGTGTTGAGTCAGCGGCTGCCGGAGCGTATCCGTTCATCCATGCCCTCTATATTCGGCCTGGCATCCTTAGGCATCGGCATCCTTTTAGTGATCAAATGCGCCAACCTGCCCGTCATGGTGCTGGCTACACTGCTCGGCGCACTGATTGGCGAGTTTTGCTATCTGGAAAAAGGCATCAATAGCGCGGTGGGCAAAGCCAAAAACCTGATTGCCCGACCGGGCAAGGCGAAACACGGCACGCACGAGTCGTTTATTCAGAACTACGTCGCCATCATTATTCTGTTTTGCGCAAGCGGCACCGGGATTTTCGGCTCGATGCAGGAAGGGATGACGGGCGACCCAAGCATATTGATTGCAAAAGCGTTTCTCGATTTCTTCACCGCCACCATTTTCGCCACCACACTCGGCGTTGCCGTTGCGGCGATTTGCGTGCCGATGCTGCTGATTCAACTCGCGCTTGCCACATGCGCCACCTTGATTCTCCCGCTGACCACGCCAGCGATGATGGCGGACTTCACCGCCGTCGGCGGCCTGCTGCTGCTGGCGACGGGCCTACGTATTTGCGGGATCAAAATGTTTGCCGTGGTGAATATGCTGCCCGCATTACTGCTCGCTATGCCGCTCTCTGCGCTCTGGACGCACTTTTTCGCTTAAGAGTGCGGCGAAATGGCGAGAGATTGCGCAGTCTGTAACGAAAACAACATTTTTCGTTGACGGCAACGGGCAGATCGGGTTTAATGCGCCCCGTTGCCCGGATAGCTCAGTCGGTAGAGCAGGGGATTGAAAATCCCCGTGTCCTTGGTTCGATTCCGAGTCCGGGCACCACTTATTTATAACCCTCGCTTCGGCGGGGGTTTTTGCTTTCTGAGTCAGCAACTTGTAGGTTTACCAGTAGTTACCCTCCTTATCTCTCCTCCGACCCCGCTTCCCGGTGGTACAACTGGCGTGTTTATCGCCTTTACCGCCACACAGAAGAAGAAAAACCTGACCTTCACCGATCTATTTGAGCATTACAAATGCACATATCAACTGGACAGAGCCCGACAGAGCGGCATCACGTATCCGTGATTACACCCCATCGGCTAACTGTTTTATTAGATTGATTGGTGGTAAATCCATCCGGGACATCCTGAAAAGTGACCTGTCGGCGTTCCGTACACTGCTGGAACAGGCCCAGGCTAACCGCAGTAAAGTAGGCCGAGGAACGAAGCTGTAAAAAGCGACTTCTACTTCAGACACCGTAACCACATTGCTACTATATTGTGTGTGCGTTGGCACGCATGGCTGTCAGGGGGGCGTTTATCAGTCTAAGCAGAGGCCGGTAAAGCAATTGAGAGGAACACCAATGGATGCAGCATTACTTAACATGATGCGCTCAGATGGAAGAAATAAAGCCTGGGCGGAAACGATGGTGAATATGGAAGCCAGGAAACTGGTAAATACAGCCAACACTCTGTCGGCTTTTCATCTCAGCGATAGTTTGACTCGAATGAAGTTTGTTCAGGAAATTCGGGACCTCATAGAACATCAGTTTACGTTAGCTCGTCGGGCTAAATCAGATGAAGAATGCATGGAATGCGTTAAGATTCTTAGAGAAGAAAACAGTAACCTGCTGGAACAAGCGCGTTTATTAAGAACGAAGGCAGCGAAGCTTTACGCTAAAGTCGAGTTTATTCGAGAGAATAACAAAATTATTGGGTATGTGATCTCGGCTGTTAGTGTTGTCCTGGCCGGTGCTGAAATAGCCGCAGGATTTACCCTCATAGGCACTATGACCCCTCTCGGGGTTCTTGCTGGTGCGATTCTGGTTACTGACGGGGCAAACAGCATCAGTAAAGAAGTGGCTCGCTACGCAACTAACAACACTACCAGTGAAGGGCTGGTCGCGAATGCCGCGATGTCTACAGCTGAGTTTATGGGCTTTAGTCGTGAGAATGGGTTAGGTGTCTACAAATCAATTTCACTGGCCGCTAATGCGTACACCATTTTTGGATTGTTACGGCGACCTGGTACCTGGCGACTGTTTCGTTATCTCCCTGCTGACTATTACCGAAAGGTGAGCACACTGAGCCGCCCGCAGCTTACAATGAAAATAGCGGGTTATGGCGTGAAAGCTAAGATTATTTTTGATCTGTTGTCCATCAGCGACCCGTCCCAGAATTAGTCAGCATTTTACGATAACGCCAGGATTTGTAGCCAAGTTTTGCTGGCGTTATATACCAGATGAAAGGTAGTACAATCAATAACGTGAGTGCTAGTGTCAGGCTTGTATCCTTGGATGCAAGTAAAAGAGTTAAAGCCAGTATGATGAAGGCAATAATAGTTATCCACTTCATAGCCTTAAAACGATTGGCCAGATCATGAGTTACGCTATCAAACGAACCACCGTAATTTTCAATATTGTTTTTTAGCTTTTGAATATCTCGTTTGCTAAAACCTGATTTTAAAAGTGCCTCTTCGCTGGTCATTCTGTTATCCGTCCCATAACTCACTGAAACCTGTGACGAAGTTTAACTTAATTTGGCGGATAAATCGCTACCTGACGATATTCATCAAATTTATATATATCAACGAGTTGAAGATATCTTAGAGTATACGCTCGAAAACTGACATTATTGCCCACTGCGGAACTTCGCTGGTAGCAACTTTAATGACTCCTTCGGGGCCGTTTCCAACATCTCCCGCCCTGCCCGGTAGAAGCAACATGCAGATCACCACAGGAGGCATCATGCACGATGAAATCATTAATCAGGCCCGCGAAATCCTCCCTCAGCGGCTCAACCATACCGACACATTGGCATCACAGCAGGACACCGCGTACTATCTGGCCCTACAGTGAAGCGCAATGCTGCTATTATCTATTCCCCTATCCACGACACCCTGACCACTGCGTCAGCAGCGCATGCAGTTTAGCCGGCTCCAGAGGCTTGCGCAGCACCAGATACCCTTCCTGCTCCGCCTCCAGCAGAACAGGCGAATTAAATTCGCCGCTGACCATCGCGCCGCTCATGTCCGGCAGACGTTCAAAAAGCGCTTTCAGGATGTCAAAGCCGCTTTCGCCGGATCGCAGGCGCTGGTCGCACAGCACGGCAAACGGGGTGAAGCCGTCGTCGATGATGGCGAACGCTTCTTCAGCGGAGGCCGCGCAGCGCACCTTGATTCCCCAAACGCTCATAAGGCTCTCCCAGGCTGACGTCACCAGCGGGTCGTCATCGACGACCAGGCAAGAACCGCGCAGCGGCGCATAGCGTACCGGCGCAGAGGCGTTGTTATCGGCGGGCGGGATGTCCGTCGCGATCTCTTCGCCAGCATATTGAGTGAAGCGCATCCAGAAGCGTGTGCCTTTACCTTCTATGGATTGCATCCCGTACTTCACCTTCATCAGCCTGGCACAGCGGGCAACCACGGCGAGGCCCAGCCCGTGTCCGGCGCTGTCGATCTTCCAGGCCAGTTCGGGGCGGTAGTAAGGGGAGAAGATTTTACCTTTCTCGTCATCAGCGATACCGACACCCGTGTCCCATACCTCCACCAGGCACTCGTCACCGCGCGGTCGGATGGCAACCAGCACGCCACCCTGCTGCGTGTAGCGAAGGGCGTTTTGAATCAGGTTAATCAGAGATTGTCGCACCAGCAGCGGGTCGCCCATCACGTGGATGCGGCGTTTGGGTCGACGGGTGGACAGCCTAAGTGCACGGCTGTTGGCCTCTTCGCGAAACAGCGTGATCACCGAGTCGAGCAGAGCGCCGATGTCCACTTTGGTAGGGGCAGTGAGCACTTTCCCGGATTCAATCTTGCTGAGGTCGAGCAGAGAATTGAACATCAAATGCACCGAGCGAACGCTCTGCTGCAGGTCAAGCAGCTGGGGCGTCAGGCTGTCGTCCCGGTTTCGGTGGATAATCGCTTCGATCAGAAAGCCCATGGCGTGTACCGGCTGACGCAGGTCGTGGCTGGCTGTCGTCAGGAACTGATTTTTATCCAGCAGCGCCTGCTCCGCTTCCTCTTTGGCCTGGCGAAACTGTTCTGCCAGGCGTGAGCTTTTTTCCTCAAGCAGCGCTTGCTGAATAAAGTACGCGTGCGACGTTAACGCATGGCGGTAAATGGCGAAACCGTACAGCAGGTTCAGCATCAGCACAATGAATATCAGCTCGTCCAGCCGCCAGATGATGCCGATATTCAATACTCCCCAGGAGGCGAAGAAAAAACACGTAAAGGTGCTGATGACTGGCGTCAGATGCGTCGCATTGGCGGCGACGATGGCGGCAATACTGATATTAAGGAGCAGGAAAAAGTCAAAGTTCTGCGTCTGCGGAGTAATTAAATAGAGAGATGAAATCCCCAGCCCGTGAATAAAAGCGATCTTATTTATGCGCGGAAGCCAGCGGCGCAGGACGTCCTCTTCATCATGCTCTTTCACTTCGCGCTGGTAGCGTCGGTGCAATATGCGGATCGCCACGGCACATAGCAGGTAAATAATTATCCAGATAATGGTTAGGCCAAGTTCATCGCCCAGCAAATAGATCCAGATGGCAAAAGGAATACCGACAAATGGCACCGCGCTAAAGCTGAACACCAGCCGCAAAAAAGTGTTGTTTAGCAAACGGATCTGAGCGGGAGATGAGATACCATCCTTCTGTAAGCTCTGGAAAAACCTCATTCTGATGATTCCCGCTTGCCATGCAGAAGCGTGATGGCTTCGACCCGGCTGTTAACGCCTATCTTTTTCAATATATTGCTGATGTGTTCTTTGACCGTGGGCTCAGAAATTGAAAGCTGCGCGGCGATTCGTTTATTTGGCAGGCCGCGCATAATCATATTTAAAACGTCTATTTGTCGCGGCGTTAAGTTAAATTTACTTAACTTCTCATTATTTGATTCAACGGGAAAATCGTTTCTCTCAGGAAACCAGGTCAGATTATCAAGGAGTGCACAAACGGCCCGTGAGAACATTTCAGGCGGTTCGCTTTTCAATACAAATCCGTGTCCCCCGGCGGCGTGAACTTTCTGCCAGATGTCATTATTGTCATCCCCGCTGACCACCAGGAACCGTACCTGTGGGTAATGTTGTTTTACTTCTTTGAGTAATTTCAGTGCCGTTCCGGACGAAAGCCAAAAATCGATTACCAGCAAGCGCGGCGGGCCATTATCCCTAATTTGACGGTAGCAATCTTCCTCATTCGTCACCACGCTCGCCTGCTTAAACTGGCAATGTGAAATCAGAAAATTAGCGATGCCGCTTGCTACCAATGGATGGTCATCAACGACCAACGCATAATTCTGCCCCAAAGGATCCTCCTTTTACCTTCGCATATCTGAGTGTACAGATGAATTATTATCTACCCACCCTACTTTAGGAGGGTTTTTTCGATTAGGAAAGGGAAATATATTATTCGCTGATTTGGGTAATTGAAAACATAAATACAATCAGTGAAATTAACTGATTGGATATCAAGGATAATTTATGAAAAAACCACTCATCTTTTTAAGCGTTACGTTGATGCTCGCCGGTTGCTCCACGCTAAAAACCGATCAGGCTATTCCACTCCTGCAGGCGGAGACCGCTAAAATGCTGGGGTTGGGCTCATCGGATGAAATAACCGTGACCAATGTTAATGGCGCCCAGCCGGACGCACTGGGAGGGCAAAAACTGTCTTATCGCGCTACGACGGAAAAAGGGCGTATTTTCGATTGCTCATCAATGATGATGCCGGGGATTTTAGGATCCGCCCCGACGCTCAGCGCACCAACCTGTACCCCTGTTGTCACGCATAAATAATTAACGGCAAATGAAAAGGCGTACATAAATAATGCCTTTTATATTTTCTGACGTATCTGAGTTTTCATAAAAACGATTTTCCAGACATCACGCTAATGAGTACGGAGATAGCCCGTGAATAACTCTACATCGCATGCTTTAGCGGTTAAGACGCCGCTTTCCAGACTTTACCTCGCTCTATTTTCCGCGCCGCTGTTACTGCTTTCACCTGCCGATTTCGCGCGCGCAGCCGATGCCATTTTTGATGGCGAGGCGCGTATAACCGAAACGCTGGGTTACACCGGAGATGTTTACGTTGGACGTAATCAACCCGGAAACCTGCTGATTGATAATGGCAAAATCACCGCCTATAACATCAACATCGGTCGGCTGTTCGACGGCCAAATTTATGAAAGCGTGGTCACGGTCCGTGGGCCAAACGCTGAGCTTAACGCGGTGAACGATCAGTACGTTCTGCGCGGCGACCTGAATCTTGGCCTCGGCACCCTGCGAGTCGAAGAAGGCGCGCTGGCCAGCGCAAAAGAAATTGTTGTCGGCACCACCCGCGGCTACGACAGTCACCTTATCGCCACTGGCGCCGGCTCTCGCGTGACCAGTAATTTTCTCAGCGTAGGTACCGATCTGGGGGCACGCTCCACGCTGGCGATTGAAGACGGCGCGGCGCTCAGCACCGCCTACGATGCGCGCATCGGCAACGGTACCGGGCCGGGTGAAACCGACACGCTAAGCCCGAAAGCCACCGTCACGGGGAGCGGCTCACAGTGGAACGTTGGCCGTACGTTGACGCTTTATGGCGACCTGGACGTGCTGAACGGCGGTGCGGTTAACGTTGGCGGCGTGCAGGTGGCGGGCGTCTCCGGGGCAGGTAAAACCGCCGAGCTGGTTATTGCGGGCAAAGACTCGCGCTTTACCAGCGGCAGCAGCGTGAGCGTGGGCGATTATGGCAATGGCGTGCTGTCGGTGATTGACGGCGGTTCATTTTCCGCTGGCAGCAATACGCTGATCGTGGGGACCTCGGGTTCCGGCTCGAACCGGGGTGCGCTCATTGTCGGCAGCCGCGGCAATATGGACACCGGAACGGGTTTAACTGAGCCAACGCTTGGCACAGCGGGCGGCGCGGGTACTCTCGATGCGAATACGGCAATCAGCCTGCGCGGCGGGCTGTTCGGCAGCTATGTCTACTTCAACCATACCGATGAAAATTACGTCTTCAGCAACAAGATGAGTGGCGAAGGTGAAGTGATCAATACTTCCGGGCAGACAACGCTGAATGGCGATCTTTCAGCCCTTCAGGCGAACGTGACCGCGCGCGGTGGCAAAGTCATTATCGCCAGCAACATCAACACCCAGCCAGAAGACGATATTTTTGATATTCAGACTCTTAGCGCCGAGAACGGCGGTACGCTGATCCTCAACGCGACGGCGGGATCCGACGTTAGCGACGGGCTGGGCTACAGCAGCGCCGCGTCAATCAAGGCCGGCGGAACGCTGGGAGGGAACGGCACGCTGGGCCAGACCGAGATCCTTTCCGGCGGGCATATCTCGCCAGGGGATGGTGATATCGGCACGCTGACGCTGAAACGTTATCTTAATTTTGTGGGTGACTCTTTCTATGATGTCGATATCGCCGGTGATGGCCGCAGCGACCAGCTGCTGGTCGCAGGCAAAACGACCATCAGCGATCGGGCTCAGGTACAGGTCACTGCGCTGGATCCGCAAACCAGCTACAAAACGGGCCAAAGCTACCGCATTTTAACCTCCGACGGGGGAATTGACGGTCAGTTCGCAGGGGCAGTGTCTAAATCCGCCTTCCTGGACGTGGCGCTCAACCAGAGCACCAACGCCGTCGATCTGACTATCGCGCAGAAAGAGACCGGCGGCGAGAATCCGGGAGGCGAAAACCCGGGAGGTGAAAATCCAGGAGGAGGAAACCCAGGAGGAGGAAACCCTGGCGGTGAGAACCCGGGGGGAGAAAACCCTGGCGGTGAGAATCCGGGCAGCGGCAAGCCGGGGATTTTCCAGACCGTCGCCAAAAGCAGCAACCAGTGGAATACCGCTGGCGCGCTCTCCACCCTGACGCAAAGCGGCCCGTCGCTGGCGCTATATAACTCGCTGCTGGTACTCAGCGCGCCGGAAGCGCGCGAGGCGTTCAACCAGCTGTCCGGTGAAGTTTATCCGTCAATGCAGTCCAACCTGATCGCCGGCAGCACGCAGGTGTTTAATGTTTTAAACCAGCGTATGCAGCGCGCGTTTGATAACGACAGCCTGCCGATACCACCGTTAGCGATGTCGCTGGTCCAGCAGCCGGAGCCACAAAACAATGGCGTCTGGGGCCAGACCTTCAGCTCCTGGAGCCGAAACGACGGCGACGGTAACGTGGGCAAGCTGGACGGCAACACCACCGGCTTCCTGCTGGGGGCAGATCGCAAGCTGGCGGATCATAACGTGCGTGTCGGTGGCTACTTCGGCTACAGCCGCGGTGATTACGACGTCGACAGCCGTCGTTCCTCAACGGATACCGATAACTACCACCTTGGCCTGTATGCGGCGGGTCAACAGGATGCGTTCTCCCTTCGCGGCGCGCTGGGTTACACCTGGCACAAGATCGAAGGCGAGCGCAGCGTTGATTTCAGCGGCTTCTCGGATCGGCTGAAGTCGGATTACGACGCCAACTCGCTGCTGGCGTTCACCGAAGCGGGTTACCGCTTCGGCCAGCCTGATATGAATATCGAGCCGTTCGTCAATTTATCGTACATTCGACTGCATACCGACAGCTTCAGGGAAGACGGCGGTGCCGCCGCGCTGAGCGTAAGTAACGAAACGATGAACACCTTCTACTCCACTCTCGGGGTGCGCGGTGTGACCGAGCTGCCGAAGAACGTGAACCTCTACGGTTCGTTAGGCTGGCAGCACGCCTATGGCGATAAGAATACCTCTTCGCGCATGGCGTTTGCGGGCAGCGACGCGTTCATTACTCAGGGGCAGGCCGTGGATGAGGACGTGATGGTGGGTGATATCGGCGTGAGCGTACAGCTGTCGCGTGCTGCGACGCTGGATGTGGGTTATCAGGGGCAATATGGTGCGGATACCCGCGTCAACTCGGTTAACGCTAATCTGCGCTGGTCGTTCTGAATTATTTCCAGTAAAAGAACCCGCCCTTGTGGCGGGTTTTTGCTTTTAGGCTCTCAGGAATTCAGGGATCGTTCCCAACCGCATCCAGCAGTTTGTTTTTAAAGATAAACAAACACGCCTCGTTGAAGTTCTCCGCCCCCAGGCGTTCCGACAGCGCCGTCCGTTTGCGATAGAGGCTCTTCACCGACGTGTTCAGTTCATCGGCAATCGCTTCCATCGACATCCCTGCCCTCAACAACCGCAGCATGATCGCTTCGTGCGTGCCAAGCCGTAAGTTAAGCAGCCATTTGGTGGTCAGACGCCTGCCCTTCATATTGAGCACCAGGTTAAATAACGATGCCATATCCGGCGCCGTAAGCGACGTGTTCATAAACAACTTCATACTGAGTAGATTCTCCTCGCGATGTCGCATATCCAGCATAACGCAGCAGATCGTTTTTTTTGTTCTGGCCGGATGGCGTATCAGGTAATCATATAAACGGAGCGGAGAACGGCTATCAATCAACACAGAATATTCATCTGCACCGTTATCAAATATGTTTCTGTCAATCGAGTCGAGCAGGATAATATCCGGGAAAAATAGCCTCATCCCCCTGACAAGATAGCGATCCTGGGTCACTAACACTATTGAAGTTGCCACTAACCATCCCTTTTAGATTAAAGCAAGAACGCACCTTCAGAAAGAAGGCCGCCTTCGTTTTATAGCGCTGTAATATTAACGACAATATGTATTCTGGCGTTGAACATCCCTCAATACAGACATTGATGAGTAAGACTTCCTGTAGACTTTCATTCAATGGCTGGCGTTAATTATAAATAAAAAACAATCGCAGAAAAGTCACTTCGCTGAACATTAAGACTTTTTGTCATGAAACTTCCCAAACATGCACCAGAAAGTACTTTAATTGCTACAATAAAACCTCGCCAGGAATATAAACAAACTCAAAAAGACATAAATAAAACACATCAATATCAAATAGTTACAAATACAGATTCAATTCAAAATAATCACAAAAGACATCTCATTCCAGAATTATCCCAAAACTACCCCTCTGCTTTTCACCATATTTATCCGGCAACATATCAGGTGTACATTACCTTCCACCCAGTCCCCAAAGAGGAGGTTCCATAATTACCTTAAAGTAAGTACCCCATAACGTTACTGCATTCAGATTTAATGTTCTCATTAATGGCCTTTAACGCAGCGTTAAAAGGCAGCCGTGTTATGCAATGGATTCATGATAAACAAATGGCAAATAGATATGGAAAGATCGCTTCGCTTCAATACGTTATTCTTTTATCGCGCCCCAGGATTATTGTTTCTGCTATTTCTGTTTCCTGTTCTCGTTCAGGCAACGGAATCCGTTTATGAGCAACAGATTCAACAGGCACGTAACGGTAATTACACGCCGTTTCTCAATTATCTTCAGCGGTATCAGCAACAGCATGCTCTGTCGCCCGAGCAAGTGGCGGACTGGTTACAGGTGGCTGCGTGGGCAGGTCGTAATGACGAGGTGATTCAGCTCTGGCAGCGCTATGGCATTTATATGCCGCTGCCCGCTCGCGGCGTTGCGGCTGTCGCGCAGGCCAGAAGAGATCAAAAAGCGTGGCAGCCTGCCTTATCGCTGTGGAAAGAGGCGCTTAGCCTTGCGCCACATAATGACGATTATCGTATCGGCTATATCAAAACCCTGGCCGATGCCCGCATGGATACGCTCGCTCTGCAGGAAGCCCGCCAGCTGGTGACGGAGGATCCCTCTCCGGCGCATCTTCAGACGCTTTCGTACGTCTGGTTACGCCAGGGAAAAAGCTGGGATCGGCTTTTAGCGGACACGCGCGCGCTGACCCTCGCGCCGGAGAATAACGCGCTCCTTAGCGAGCTGACTGACGCGCTAACGGATAACCGGGTGAGTACTCCTGCGCTGATGCTGTCACAAAGGGTAACGCTGACCCCCGCGCAGCGCCGCCGTCTGGAGCTTAATGCCGCCGCAGAATGGGTTCGCCTTGCCGACGTGCCTGGCAGAACGGAAAAGGAGCGCCTGCAGCTGGCGCAAACGGCACTGAATCGTTACGACGCCCTGCTCTCACGCTGGCAACACGAACCGCAGGCAGCGGAAGACATCATCCTCGCCCGTATCGACAGGCTGGGTGCGCTGTACGCGCATGGCGATTACCCGCAGGTCATCCGTGAATATCAGGCGCTGACGGAGGCGCAGCATCCGGTGCCGGGCTGGGCCATCGGCTGGGCGATCTCCGCGTATCTGCAGGAGAAAAACGCCACTGCCGCCTTCTCGCTGCTGCAACGCTATCCGCAATACGCCGCCGATCCGCAGGACGAGGAGCATGCGCTTTTCTACGCCTGGCTGGACACGGGGCAGTATGAGGCCGCTCGACAGTACGTAGAGCGCCAGACCCACAGCGTTCCGTGGATCCGCTACGATTTTGGCTCGCCCACTCCGCAGCCCAACGATCGGTGGCTTACCGGGCAGTCGCTCAAATTTAACTATTTGCTCTCAACCAACGCCCTGCCGGATGCGGAGAAGCTGGCGCACCGTCTGGCAACAACGGCGCCGGGCAATCAGGGGCTGCAGATTGACTATGCCACCCTGCTTCAGGCGCGGGGCCAGCCGCGCGCGGCCGAGCAAGCGTTGAAAAGGGCGGAGGCGCTGGAGCCATCTAATCTGGAGCTGGAACAGCAGCAGGCTTACGTCGCCATGGATCTGCAGGAGTGGCGCCAGATGGATTTACTGGCCGACGACGTGCTTGCCCGCGCGCCCGTTGCTCGCAGCGCCAGGCGTCTGGACAGGCTCAGAACGGTGCATCACATGTCCGAGCTGCGCCTTAACGCAAGCAAGGGCTTGCACTCCGATAACCCCATCAGCGGGACGCACGACCTGAACGGGGATGCCACGCTCTATGGTCCACCGGTAGCGGATAGCTGGCGGCTGTTTGCGGGTACCCGCTATGCGCAGGGTAATTTCGATGAAGGCAAAGGCACCAGCCGTCACCTCCTGGGCGGCATCGAGTGGCGTCCTCGCGACCTTCAGCTCGAAGCCGAGGTATCCAGCAACCGCTATCACGGTGAAAACAAGCCGGGTGCTCGCCTCTCAACCACGTACTTTCTCAATGATAACTGGCAGTTCAGCGGCAGCCTTGAACGCTTATCCCGCACCGCGCCGCTACGGGCATTACGCAACGGGATTAGCGCCAACCGGGGTGAAGGCGGGATCCGCTGGTATCAAAACGAGCGCCGTGAGTACCAGTTCAGCGCCGCCGTCAGCCGCTTCTCAGACCATAATCGCCGACAGGAATACACCCTTACCGGTAAGGAGCGTCTCTGGCAGACCCCGACCCTGACGCTGGATCTTGAACCGGGGATCGCCGCCAGTAAAAACAGCCTGCGGGACACGCTCTATTACAACCCGGCGCGGGATCTGTCCGTGACGGCCGCCCTGTCCGTGGACCATGAGATGTACCGCCATTACGACACCCTCTGGAGCCAGCAGTTGGTGGCGGGAGGCGGCAGCTACTGGCAGAAAAACCAGTCCGTTGGCGCCATCGCCCTGCTGGGCTACGGGCAACGCGTCCAGTGGAATAACGTCATTGATGCCGGCGTGATGCTGAACTGGGATAAACGCCCTTACGACGGCAAACGCGAGAGCAACCTCTCCCTCACGCTTGACGCGACTTTACGCTTTTAAGGATGAATATGCTGAACACACGTTTTTCCGTGAGCCTGATCCTCATCGGCTGGCTCTGCCTCAGCGCGAGCGTCTGGGCGCAGGCAATCTCGTTCATTGCGCCCAGCGAGCGGCCGCAGCCGGAGGCGAGCAAACCCTGGCCGCAGAACCAGTTTCTGGTGCTGGCCTACCACGACGTCGAAGACGATGCCGCCGATCAGCGCTACCTCTCCGTGCGCACCAGCGCGCTAAACGAGCAGATTAGCTGGCTTCTGCACAACGGCTATCACGCCATCAGCGTGCAGGACATTCTGGACGCGCATGACGGCAAAAAATCGCTGCCGCCGAAAGCCGTTCTGCTCAGCTTTGACGACGGCTACAGCAGCTTCTACACCCGCGTCTGGCCGCTGCTTAAGGCCTGGAACGTGCCTGCGCTCTGGGCACCGGTGGGCAGCTGGGTGGATACGCCAGCAAACCAGAAGGTGAACTTTGGCGGCCTGATGACGCCCCGGGATCGCTTCGCGACCTGGGACATGGTGCGCGAGCTCAGCCAGTCTCCGCTGGTTGAGATCGGATCGCATACCTGGGCCTCGCATTACGGCATCGTCGCCAACCCGCAGGGCAGCCGCGAACCGGCCATCGCCAACCGCTTTTATGATAAAGCGACGGGGCGCTATGAAACTGACCAGCAGTTCAGCCAGCGGATCGGCGATGACGTCCGCAAGGTGACGGAGAAAATCGCGCAGGTGACGGGCAAAGCGCCGCGCGCCTGGGTCTGGCCTTACGGTGCCGCCAGCGGTACGTCGCTCGCCATCGCCAGGCAGCAGGGTTATCAGCTGGCCTTTACCCTTGAGGACGGGCTGGGGAACGTGCAGGAGCTGGGCAACATCCCCCGTTTGCTGATCGCCGGCAACCCCTCGCTCAAAGCGTTTGCCAGTTCGGTCAGCCGGGTTCAGGAGCTCGATCCCGTGCGCGTGATGCACGTCGATCTCGACTACGTTTACGATCCCGATCCGGCTCAGCAGACCCAAAACATCAACAGGCTGATCCAGCGGGTCTACGACATGAAAATCAGCCACGTCTTCCTGCAGGCGTTTGCCGACCCGCAGGGCGACGGCAGGATCAGGGCGCTCTATTTCCCCAACCGCCGGCTTCCGGTCCGGGCCGATCTCTTTAACTTCGTATCCTGGCAGCTGCAAACCCGCGCGGGGGTGAAGGTCTACGCGTGGATGCCGGTGCTCTCGTTCGATCTCGATCCTGCCCTGCCGCGCGTGCAGCGCCGGGACGATCGAACCGGCCAGCTGCGCGAGGCCAATGAGCCCTACCTCAGGCTTTCACCGTGGGACCCGCAGGTTCGCCTGCAGGTGACGGAAATCTATGAAGATCTGGCCCGCCATGCCAGCTTCAACGGGATCCTGTTCCATGACGATGCGGTACTGACGGACGTTGACGCTGCCGGGCAGGACACGACGCGCCAGAAAAGCCGGAGGCTTATCGGTTTTACCCGCGCTCTGAGCCAGGCGGTGAAGCACATCCGCGGCCCGCAGATAAAAACCGCGCGCAATATGTTCGTCCTTCCCATTCTGCAGCCCGAAAGCGAAGCGTGGTTTGCGCAGAATCTCGATGATTTTCTGGCGGCCTATGACTGGACGGTGCCCATGGCAATGCCGCTGATGGAGTCCGTTCCGGCGAACGAGAGCAATGCCTGGCTGACGCGTTTGATCAAGGCCGTCGCCGCGCGGCCCGGCGCGCTGGATAAAACCATTTTCGAGCTGCAGGCCAGAGACTGGGAGCAGAAGCCGCAGCGCGCCGTCTCCGACAGTCAGCTTGCGGCGTGGATGCGCGTCCTCCAGCTGAACGGCATCAAAAACTACGGCTACTACCCTGACGATTTCATCAATAACCAGCCTGATATCTCGCGCATCAGGCCCGTCTTTTCTTCCTACTGGTACCCTGACAATGACTGATCGCATAATCGCCTTTTCAATTTTGTGTCTGGTATTCGGGCTGCCGTTAGGGGTGGCCGCCCTCTTTACCGGCGAGTTGATTCTGGATTTTGTCTTCTTCTGGCCGCTGTTTATGTCCGTGCTCTGGGTCACCGGCGGCCTCTATTTCTGGTTTCAGCTTGAACGCCGCTGGTCGTGGGATAAAGACACGCCCGCCCCGACGCTCGCCGGCGAGCCGCTCATCTCAATTCTGATCCCCTGTTTCAATGAGGAAAGAAACGCCAGAGAGACCATCAGCGCCGCGCTGGCTCAGCGGTACGAGAATATTGAAGTGATCGCCATCAACGACGGCTCGTCTGATAACACCGCGCAAGTGCTGCAGCAGTTGGCGCTGGAGCAGCCGCGCCTGCGGGTGATTAACCTCGCGGAGAACCAGGGAAAAGCCGTGGCGCTCAAAGCCGGGGCGGCAGCGGCCCGGGGCGATCTGCTGGTCTGCATTGACGGCGACGCCCTGCTCGACCGCGACACCGCGGCCTATCTGGTCGCGCCGCTGATTCAGTATCCCCACGTCGGGGCGGTCACCGGGAACCCGCGCATTCGCACGCGCTCCACGCTGATTGGCCGCATTCAGGTTGGCGAGTTTTCGTCCATCATTGGGCTCATCAAGCGGACGCAGCGGATCTATGGCCGGGTCTTTACCGTCTCCGGCGTCATCGCCGCCTTTCGCCGGCAGGCGCTGGCGGACGTCGGGTACTGGAGCCCGGACATTATCACCGAAGACATCGACATCAGCTGGAAGCTCCAGCTGCGCCACTGGGATATCTTTTTCGAGCCGCGGGCGCTGTGCTGGATCCTGATGCCGGAGACGCTGAAGGGCCTGTGGAAGCAGCGTCTGCGCTGGGCACAGGGCGGCGCGGAGGTATTTCTGGTCAACCTGCGCAAGATGGTGCGCTGGGAGCATCACCGCATGTGGCCCCTGTTTCTGGAGTACGCGCTGTCAACGCTGTGGGCCTTCGCGTATGCGATAACGGTGCTGCTGTACATCATCAGCCACGTCGCGCCCATTCCCGCCAGGCTGACCGTTGAAACCCTGTTTCCCCCGGCGTTTACCGGGCTGCTGCTGGGCGTGATGTGCCTGCTGCAGTTCCTGGTCAGCTTGTACATCGAGCGGCGCTATGAGCGCAAGGTGGCCAGCTCGCTTTTCTGGGTGATTTGGTTCCCGATGGTCTACTGGATGATTGGTCTGTTCACCACCCTCGTCGCATTTCCAAAAGTCATGCTTAAACGTCAGCGCGCCCGCGCGCGCTGGATCAGTCCGGACCGGGGAAAAGGAAGCCTTCAATGAACGAAAATACCTTAATTTTGACTGAACATCGGTTGCTGCCACGACTTTTTGATGCCGCGTTAACCGTGGTGGCGTGGGGCGGGTTTCTGTTCTTCCTGTATGCCAGGCTGTGGATGCAGTTAACCGAGGAGAGCGACCACCGGTGGGGCGTGATTATTGCCTCCTTTAATACGGTGTTGATCTATTTGCTGTTCGCCGCGCTCAACGGCTGGCTGCTGATTTTGTGGTATCAGTACAACCGCCGCCGCGCGAACGTAAGACGACGTCAGCCGGGCTTGTTGCATCATGACGAACTTGCCCGCAGCTTTAACGTCTCACCGCAGCTCATCTCGGAGATGAGCCAGCACAACCTGCTGACGGTTTATCATGACCAGATTGGACGCATCATCGAATTGAAAACCAGCGCGCAGCAGGACGAGGAAGCGCAGTAACAAAAAGCCCCCACAGAGAATACCCTGCGGGGGCTTTTTTAGCGCAGATGCACGTTACTTATCCTTCAGTACAATCAGCGGCTCGATATCGCTCTCTTTTTTCACCACCAGCGAGTCATCGCCGCGCAGGCAGGTCCCGCCGTAGTTCCCGCCCACGGTAAAGGTACAGACCTGAATGTACTTGCCGTCGACCTTCGGCAGGCACCACAGCTGCTGGTAGATGTTTTTTCGGTCAACAAACTTGCCGCTGGATTTATCCAGCAGTTCGTCCTGGGCGCTGATGAGATCGATATTGCTGCCGCAGCGTCCGGCAATCGGCTTGACGGCGTATCCGGTCTGCTTCAGCAGGTCATTCACCTCAAAATCGGTGTCGAGCAGGTAGCGGTGGTTCGGGAACAGCTGCCACAGGACCGGAAGAATCGCCTTGTTGCCGGGAATAACGGTCCACAGCGGTTCAAAGACCAGCACTTCCGGGCGCAGCAGAACATCAATCAGGCGCACTTCGCCCTCAGGATGCCCGGTGCGGATCGGCACGGCGGCGTATTCGGTTTCGCTGACCTCGCGGATCTGCTCTATCGCCGTCTCCCACGCCCAGGTTTTCCACACGCAGTTGACGTGACGACCTTCGTCGTCAATCAGCTGCCCGGCGGCATCCCAGCTCAGGGCGCCAAGCCCGTGCAGAATTTTGGTTTCAAATCCGGCCTGCATCAGCGAACGCTGAATAAAGAGCGCGTGATAGTCCTCTTCGACATCGTTGTCCTGCATGATGTGGACGAACGGCCGGGCGTGGCTGTGCTTCCATGCGCCGGTCAGCTCTTCCAGCAGGCCTTCCGCCGGGTTGTGCCCGCTGCCGCGATAGCCGTTTTTGACCCACTCTTCGAGGATCAACCCGCCTTCTGTGTGACAAGACGCGGAGTCGGCATTGTACTCGTAGACCTTAATCCCGCGCTCATCCATGCAGAAATCCATACGACCGGTGATCATATGGTGGCGACGCCACTGCCAGGAGAGGCGCAGGCGCGGCCAGAGGATTTTCGGGATGTCGAACAGCGCCAGCAGATTGTCGTCTTTCAGCACCTTGTCCGTCGCGTGCAGGTACATCAGGTGCAGCTCGTTGGTGGCCTTGTTCAGCTCCTGCTCGGCGCTTTCGGTAATGGTGAAGTACTGGCAGGGATCCTTGTTGATCACGTGGCCGTTGGCGCGGACATACGCCTGCTGCAGCGCGTCATTTTCGTTGAGCCACTTCCCGTCAAACTGACGTGTGTTTTTCAGCCGCGCGCCGCTGATTTTCAGCAGTTCACCGTCGATTTCCGGCTGGGGAATGCTGTGTTCCGTATCGTCGGTCTGGATCATCCAGCCGAGGATCTCCGTGTCGCTGAAGGTGTCGTGGATCGTATAACGCCCGTTCTCCACGCTCAGGCGCAGCTCGCGCGTCCACTGCTGCCCGAGCGGCAGCGGCGAGTGAATAACGTTCTGCTCCGCAATACGCACCTTATCGTCCAGAAGCTGGGTGATCACCGCCACGTGGCCGGTCTCATGAAACTCGCCGCCTTTTTGCCAGATCAGTAGCGCCCCGGCGCGCGGCGCGCGCTTTGAGCCGTTGGCAAAAGCCTGAAGGGGCAGAATGTTATCGTTCACCACCTGGCGCAAAAAGCGCAGGGAGAAGATTTCCCACGCCATGCCGACGTCGGTAAACACGAAGCCATAGTTGAGGAACAGGAAACGGCGGGCAAACTCAACGCACTGCCACTTGTGGCCCATGTATTCATTGCCGATATAGCTGCGAAAGTCCGCGTCTTCCGGGTAGTTACGCGGGTCCAGACTGCCGTAATTTGATGAGTAAATCGCCACGCCACCGGGCGCATAGCCTAACAACGTCCCGAATGGCGCATCACTGCTTAACTTTCCTTTACGCATGTATCCAACCTAAAACAGGCAGGCGGCAATTTTTTATGGGTTGTCGTCGTCTGCACGTTGTAATTAACCTGACAGAGGAGCTTTTATCATACACCTGCGCGACGCGTGAATAACATTTAAAACAGCCAGCATGCCGCGAAATGCCCTGGCGCAATCTCCTGCATCGCAGGCTCCTGCGTCTGACAAACCGGCATGGCGTGCGGGCAGCGGCTGCAGAACTTACAGCCCGGCAGCGCGGACGTGGGGCCTGGAATGTCGCCGCGCAGGGTGGCGTCGTCGAGGTTGCGAATACGCGGATCGGGCTGGGGAACCGCCGCCAGCAGCGCGCGGGTGTAAGGGTGTGCCGGGCGCTGATACAGTTCATTCGCCGGGGCCACCTCTACCAGTTTGCCGAGATACATCACCCCAATGCGGCTGGAGATATGGCGCACCATGGAGAGATCGTGGGCGATAAACAGATAGGTTAGCCCCAACTCCTGCTGCAGGTCCTGCAAAATATTCACCACCTGCGCCTGCACCGATACGTCCAGCGCCGAGAGCGGCTCATCGCACAGCACAAATTCAGGATGCACGGACAACGCGCGGGCAATACTGATGCGCTGACGCTGCCCGCCGCTGAACTCATGCGGGAACCGTTCAAGGTGTTCGTGCTTCAGCCCCACTTTGTAGAGCAGCGTTTCCGTACGTTCTCGCTGTTCTTCGCGGCTGTAGCCGTGGATCTGCATCGGTTCGGCCACCAGCTGTCGCACCGTCATACCGGGGTTGAGCGAGGAGTAAGGATCCTGAAAAATTGCCTGCATCCGCTTACGCAGCGGCTTGAGCTCTCTTTCGCGGACGTGGGCGATTGCCTGTCCGGCAAAGTGGATCTCGCCAGAGGTAATATCGAAAAGGCGCAGTATGGCGCGCCCGAGGGTGGATTTTCCGCAGCCGGACTCCCCCACCAGGCCAAACGTCTCGCCGGGCTGGATATCAAAGCTCACGCCATCAACCGCCTTCACGGCCACGCCTTTACGCAGCAAACCGCCGTTGAGCGGATAGTGCTTCCGCAGATCGCGCACGCTCACTAATGGCGCCTGTTGTTCACTCATGCCTGAATCTCCTCGGCCCATAGCCAGCAGGCGGCGCGATGGCCCTCTCCGGCGGTGTAAAATGCGGGTTGCCGTTCACACTGGGGCATGCGCTTCGGGCAGCGTTCCGCAAATGGACAGCCCGGCGGCGGGTTAAGCAGGCCAGGCGGCGAACCTTCAATGGGCGATAAACGTTGGTTGACCTCATCCGGGCGCGGCAGAGAGGCCAGCAGACCTTGGGTGTAAGGATGCGCAGGGCGATAAAAAATGTCCTCCACGCTCCCCTCCTCCATCACCAGCCCGCCGTACATCACCACCACGCGGCTGCAGACCTGCGCCACCACGCCGAGATCGTGGGTGATCAGCAAAATCGCGGTCCGGGTCTGCTGTTGCAGACTTTTCAGCAGGCGCAGGATCTGCGCCTGAATGGTCACGTCCAGCGCGGTGGTCGGCTCATCGGCAATAAGAAGCTTCGGATTGCAGGAGAGCGCAATAGCGATCATCACCCGCTGGCGCATCCCGCCGCTGAACTCGTGGGGATACTGGTCGTATCGGCGTTCCGCTTCAGCAATGCCCACCTGATCCAGCATGGCTATTGCTGCCGCTTTGGCCGCTTTTTTCGACAGTTTTTTATTTCGCACCAGGATCTCAGACATCTGCTTGCCGATAGTGAGCACCGGGTTCAGGGCGGTCATCGGATCCTGAAAAATCATCGCGATCTCGTTGCCGCGAATGGCGCGCATCTGCGCGGGCGTTTTCTGCGCCAGGTCCTCATTCTGGAAGCGAATGCTGCCGCCGGTTATCCGTCCGTTGCTCCCCAGAAGCTGGATAATCGACTTACAGGTGACGCTTTTCCCGCAGCCCGACTCGCCGACGATACCGACGAGTTCCCCCGGCTGAACCTGAAAGCTCACGCCGCGCACCGCGTGAACCTCGCCCTCGCGGGTGCGGAACGTGGTTTGCAGGTTCTCAAGCGCTAATAAGTTACTCATCGCGATTTGCTCCCGGCTCAAAGGCGGTACGGAACACATCGCCCAGCACGTTAAAGCTGAACACCGTCAGCAGGATCAGAATGCCGGGGAACATCGCCAGCCACGACGCTTCGCCAATATAAGACTGGGCGTTGTTAAGCATGCTTCCCCATGATGCCGCCGGTGCCTGCACGCCCAGCCCTAAGAAGCTGAGCGTTGACTCCATCAGAATGGCCGAGGCGATATTCAGCGTGGCCGCCACGATAATGGTCGGCAGCACGCCGGGAATGATGTGGCGCACGATAATACGCAGCGGATGCGCTCCCGACGCGCGGGCATAAAGCACGTACTCGCGCTCTTTCACCGATAGGGTTTCAGCACGCACCAGACGCGACATGTTCATCCACGTCAGCAGGCTGATAATCAGAATGATGTTATCCACGCCCGGCTTGAGGTAAGCATTCACCACCAGCAGCAGGAAGAAGGCCGGAATGGCCATCAGGATATCCACGGCGCGCATCATCAGGTTATCCAGCCAGCCGCCAAAATAGCCGCTCACCGTTCCTACCACCGTGCCGATAAGCGTGGAAAAGAGCATGGCAAGAAAACCGACCATCAGGGAGATCTGGCCGCCGTACAGCGCGCGGGTAAAGTAGTCGCGCCCGTATTCGTCGGTGCCGAACCAGTGCGCGGCATCCGGCGGCAACGTGCGCGCGCCGAGCGCCATCCGATCTGGATCGTACGGACTTAACCCCGCACAGAGCGCGGCGACAACGAAAATAAAAAGCACAAACAGGGAGAACTGCGCCGGACGGTTGCGGCGCAGCTGGTGACGAACCTGCTGCCAGCGTCTGCTCATCCGGTTACCTCAGCGTACGAATGCGGGGATCGGCGAAGCGATAAAGCACGTCGGCGATCAGGTTACCGACGATCAGCATTATCGACGAGAGCATGATGATCGCCATAATCAGCGGGTAGTCCAGCGAGGCGATCGACTGGATCCCGAGCAGCCCCATCCCCGGCCAGGAGAAGACGCTTTCCGTCACATAGGCCCCCACAATCAGCTCACCGAACGACAATCCGAACAGGGTGATCACCGGCAGCAGCACGTTTTTCAGCACGTGGCGGAACAGAATGCTGGAACGCGTGGCGCCGTAGGCCAGCTGGGTCTGCACGTAGTCGGCCGAGAGCTGCGAGATGGTGTTGGAGCGGATGTAGCGTACGTAGCTGGAAAGATTATAAAACGTGAGAGCAATACACGGCAGCACGCCGTGGCGCAGCAGATCCAGCGCATTATCTTCCATGCCGATGGTGCGCATCCCCATGCTGGGGAACCAGTTAAGCTGCACGGCAAAAACGGTGATGAGCAAAATGCCGAACCAGAAAATCGGTACCGAGATGCCGATATAGGCAAACAGGTTCAACAGGTGATCCAGCCAGCGGTGCTTAAATGCCCCCGCCAGCAGCCCCAGCGGGATCGCCAGCACGATAGCCATCAGCAGCGACGCCCCCATCAGCCCCAGCGTGGCCGGAATGCGTTCGCCGATCATCTCCAGCACCGGGCGGTGGTAAATCAACGAATAGCCGAGATCGCCCTGCAGGACGCTTTTCAGCCACAGGACGTACTGCGTGACCAGCGGCTTATCCAGCCCCAGGCTCTGGCGAATGCGCTCAATATCTTCCGGCGCCATACGCGGCGTGATGTACGCGGCCACGGGGTCGCCGGGCGCGAGCTTGACCAGCAAAAACGCCACCAGCGAAATAAAGAAAAGCATCGGCAGCAGCTGCAGCAGCCGACGCGTGAGGAGTGTGTTCACGACGTGCCCTTAAAAGGCCCCGATCTTACGACCGGGGCAACAGCCTATTTTTGATAAATTTTTGACAGATCCTGGAACAGATAAACCGGCTTCGGCTCCGCTTCCTTCGTGCCGCCGAAGCGTTTATCCACGGCGACGGTCGCATTGGTGTAGGCGATCGGGTAGTAGGTCATCTCGTTCGCCACGGTCTGCTGAATTTGCTTGTAGATATCGGCACGTTTCGCGGCGTCGGTTTCCACCGCACCTTTATCCCACAGGGCATCAAACTGCGGATTTTTGTAGTGCGCGTAGTTATAGGCTTCGTTGCTCATGAACAGCGATTTGTAACCGTCCGGCTCTGCTCCCATAATGTAGCCGCCCAGGTTCAGTTCCCACGCGGTGTTGTTCATATCAAGACTGCGCTGAGACATGGCGTTGGAGTCCAGCGGCATCAGCTCCACGTTCACCCCAATGCCCTTCAGCGCCTGCTGAATGTAGAGCGCCATGCTCTCCTGGGTTTTGTTGGTGTTCACATACGCCAGGCGCAGCTTGAGGTTGTCCGGCGCGCCGGACGTCTTGAGCAGGTCTTTGGCTTTTTGCAGATCGAATTTGTACTGTTCAACGTCATCCGTCTTGTAAAGCGTATCTGGCGTCAGGAACGAGGTTGCCGGTTTAGCGTAGTCCAGCGAGGTAAACGCGGTCTGGGTTAGCTCGTCTTTGTTGATGGCGTACGCGATGGCCTGACGCAGCGCTTTGCTCTTCATCACCGCCACGTTCTGGTTGAACGTCATATAGGCCAGACGGCCTTCCGGATAGACCACGAAGTCAAATTTCCCGGTATTTTTCAGGCGGTTCACATCCTGCGGGTCAACCATCTTGAGGTTGATTTCACCGTTTTGCAGCGCCAGGTTGGCGGCGTTGCTGTCTTTGGCGAAACGGTAGGTGACGGAATCGAGCTTCGGTTTGCCGTTCCAGTAATCGTCGAAGCGCGTAAGGGCGTAATACTGACCGGCGCGATACTCTTTAAATTTGAACGGCCCGGAACCGACCGGCGCATCGTTTTTGGTGCTCTTTTCCAGGTCGCCTTCACCGGCGAACACGTGCTGCGGGATCGGGTAGATCTGCACCAGGGTGCCGGTAAAGGCCGCGCTGACCTGCGGTAAGGTGAACTTAACGGTGCGCTCATCAACCTTGCTCACTTCAACAGGCTTGCCGCCGTAGGTAAACATGCTGCGGAAGAAGCTGTGCTGTTTGGCATCCAGCAGCTTATTGAAGGTGAAGACCACGTCGTCCGCCGTCAGCGGCTGGCCGTCCTGCCATTTCAGGTTCGGTTTTAACGTCAGAGTGTAGCTCAGGTTGTCGGCAGAGGGCGTCAGGCTTTCCGCCAGGCCCCACTCAATGTTGCCGTTATTAAAGCTGTACAGCGGGGCATAAAGCGCCTGCATGATGGTTAACGTTGTGCGGTCGCTGGCGTAGAGCGGATTAACGGCTAACGGGTCGCCGGAGGTAATCCCGATAATGAGCGAACCGCCCTCTTTTGGCGCGTCGCTTTTTGCCGCCGCGGCCGAATTTGTCTCTTTATTTTTCGCATCATCACAGCCCGCCAGGCCTAACGCGAGCGAAACGACCACTGCCGATAACAGAAGCTTGCGCATCTCACTAACTCCTTGCCTTATAAAGTGTTTATTACTGCATCTTTTATTTATGTTGAAGCATCATATTCAGCTTTAGTGGTTTACGCATTAATTATGAAAATGCGATTTTCGATTAAGCTTATGCCGGATTTGATATATATAAGCAGCAGAAGGAATAGCGGTTAATTGCTTGCGCTCACAACGTTAAACGCTTCACAAATCTCCTGCTACACTGCCTCAACACATCACTAAAAAGGCAGGCCAACATGTCAGACAACACGTATCAGCCACCCAAAGTGTGGGAATGGAAAAAGAACGGCGGCGGCGCGTTCGCCAACATCAACCGTCCAATTTCCGGCGCAACGCATGAGAAAGATCTTCCTGTCGGCTCTCACCCGCTGCAGCTCTACTCGCTGGGCACACCGAACGGCCAGAAGGTGACGATCATGCTCGAAGAGCTGCTGGCGCTGGGCGTGACGGGCGCGGAATACGATGCGTGGTTGATCCGCATCGGCGAGGGCGACCAGTTCTCCAGCGGGTTTGTAGACGTGAACCCGAACTCGAAAATACCGGCGCTGCGTGACCACTCCACGAACCCGCCAACGCGCGTCTTTGAATCCGGCAATATCCTGCTCTATCTGGCGGAGAAATTCGGCCACTTCCTGCCGAAAGATCCGGCGGGACGCACCGAGACGCTGAACTGGCTGTTTTGGCTCCAGGGCGCGGCACCGTTCCTCGGCGGCGGCTTTGGCCACTTCTACAACTATGCGCCGGTAAAAATCGAGTACGCGATTGACCGCTTCACCATGGAAGCTAAGCGCCTGTTCGACGTGCTGGATAAACAGCTGGCGCGCGGTCGCTACGTGGCGGGTGAGGAGTACACCATCGCGGATATGGCGATCTGGCCTTGGTTCGGCTGCGTGGCGCTGGGCAGCGTCTATAACGCCGCCGAGTTCCTGGACGCGGAGAAGTACACCAACGTCCAGCGCTGGGCGAAGGACGTGGCGAACCGCCATGCGGTTAAGCGCGGTCGCATCGTTAACCGCACCAGCGGCGAGCTGAACGAGCAGCTCCACGAACGCCACGCGGCGAGCGACTTCGATACCAATACGGAAGACAAGCGTCAGGCGTAACGTTTCGCCGGGCGGCTCCCCGCCCGGCAGCCGCGATCCTTGCCCAGGGCATGATTAGCCTAAAGGTTGAGTGGCTATTGCTGGCACTATCTGGACGTTTTTCTCACCTCAGAATGAGAAACGCCGTATCAACTGACAGCAGTCACAAAGGATCTGTTATGAAACTTATTAAAACAACGCTGGTTATCAGCGCCCTCATTTTTTCCACCTCGGGAATGGCCATCGACAAAACCGCCGCCGGCGCGGTAGCAGGTGCTGCTATTGGCGCTGCCACGGGCAAAGATCTGAAATCAACCGTGGGCGGTGCCGTGGTTGGCGCAGGCACGGGGGCAATGTTCAAAAACGGCGAAAAAGGCAAAGACGCACGTAAGGGCGGTGCCGTGGGTGCCGTCGTTGGCGCGGGCGCGGCTGCGGTGACGGGCAATAGCGTGCTGAAAGGCGCGGCCGTGGGTGCCGGCACGGGCGCGCTGATTGGTGAAGCGACGCACTAACAGCATCGGGAAAAGAAAGAAGTAAGGCCGCATCAGGCGGCCTGTTGTGTTATGCCGTCAGGCGGAACTTCTGCACCGAGCGTTGAAGCTCTTCGGTCTGGCGTTCCAGCGCCGCGGCTGCCGCGGAAACCTCTTCGACCAGCGAGGCGTTCTGCTGGGTGACGCCGTCCATCTGCGTAATGGCAATCCCGACCTGCGAAATGCCCTTACTTTGCTCCTCAGAAGCCGACGCGATTTGCTTCATAATGGTCGTCACCTCCGTCACGTCGCGCAAAATCGCATCCATGGTGGTGCCCGTGTCGCTCACCAGCTGCGCACCCTGCTCTACGCGGGTCACGGAATCGGTAATCAGACCCTCAATTTCTTTTGCCGCATTGGCGCTGCGGCTTGCCAGGTTGCGGACTTCACCCGCTACCACGGCGAACCCACGCCCCTGCTCGCCCGCGCGCGCCGCTTCTACGGCCGCATTGAGCGCCAGAATATTGGTCTGGAAGGCAATGCTGTTGATGACGTTGGTGATTTCAGCAATTTTCTTCGAGCTTTCCGAAATACCGCTCATGGTGGTGACCACCTCTTCCACCAGCGAGCCGCCGCGGCTGGCGGTGGTTGAGGCCACATCGGCAAGCTGGCTGGCCTGACGCGCGCTTTCGGCGTTCAGCTTCACGGTAGCGGTCAGCTGTTCCATGCTGGCCGCCGTCTCTTCCAGCGCGGCAGCCTGCTCTTCGGTACGGGAAGAGAGATCGTTGTTGCCGCTGGAGATCTCCGTCGCACCGCGCCAGATATTCTCACTGCCGGAGCGAATGGTGCTGACCGCTTCACGCAGGCTGTCCTGCATGGCGCTCAGCAGCGGCACCAGCTGTCCCACGCAGTTGCGGCCGAAAGGCGCAATGGGCTGGCTGAGATCGCCCTGGGCAATCTGGCGGAACTGCTGGCGAATGCGCTCCAGCGGTTTGACCAGCATCGCCACCAGGTAGCGGTCGGTAAAGAGCAGGATCAGCAGGCCGATAATGGTGGCGACGATAATAACCGTGCGGGTCATGCTGGTCAGGCCGTCGACCACCATGCGGGTGCTGTCGAGCGTCTTCGCGGCGGCATTATTGAACTTCTCGGCGGCGGCACCGAACGCACGGCTTAGCGGCGGCGTAACGTTGTTGGCCTGCTGGCGGTAGCCGTCCAGGGTCGCCTGCTTCGCCTGCTCCATTTGCGGCGTCACGCCCTGTTCAAGCAGCGCCTGCCAGGTACCGATCACCTGCGCAGAGACCTGCTCATCCATTGGGCCAGGCGAGATCGCCTTCATTTCGGCCAGTTTCTTACCCATGTTGTCCAGCGCCTGTTGGGCAGAGGACCAAATCCGGCGTGCCGCCAGCGGCTTTGACCTCCATGGCGCGGCTCAGACGGGTCACAAAGCGGAAATACTGATCGTTGCCCTGGCTGAGCACCATCATCTGTTTAACCAGCTGGCGATCGACTTCATTGCCGTCTGATACCCGTGACAGGGACCAGGTGCTGTACAGCCCGACGCCCGCCCACATTAAACAAAAAATCCCGAGGATCGTCAGCATGACGAAACGGATCGTGAAATTACGGAGCATATTCATAAGTCTTCCTTGCCGTGAGGGTGAATTCGCCCAGAGGCGAGTGCTACTCTCGTTATCGGCAGGGTGCAGGGAAATTATAACCTTTTGTGATTATTTTTAGTTAGCGTGGCTTCACAGGTCGCACAGCCACCGTTAACCCTTATCTTCGCACGACATGATGTGATAAGTTCAGAATGAAAACGACGTTTCAAAAAATCATCTATAAGAAAAGGAGACATCATGTCCTGGTACCCTGACGCTACCCGCTACGAGAATATGCAGTACCGCTACTGTGGCAAGAGCGGCCTGCGCCTGCCCGCGCTGTCGCTGGGCCTGTGGCATAGCTTCGGCCACGTTCAGCCCCTTGACTCCCAGCGCGCGCTGCTGCGTAAAGCCTTCGATCTCGGGATTACCCATTTCGATCTTGCCAACAACTACGGCCCGCCTGCGGGAAGCGCGGAAGAGAACTTTGGCCGCCTGCTGCGTGAGGACTTTGCCCGGTATCGCGACGAGCTGATTATCTCCACTAAAGCCGGTTACGACATGTGGCCAGGCCCGTACGGTTCAGGCGGCTCACGCAAGTATCTGCTCGCCAGTCTCGACCAGAGCCTGAAACGTATGGGCGTCGAATACGTGGATATTTTCTATTCCCACCGCGTGGATGAAAATACGCCAATGGAAGAGACGGCCTCCGCGCTGGCTCATGCTGTTCAGAGTGGGAAAGCGCTGTACGTGGGCATTTCCTCCTACTCTACCGAGCGCACACAAAAAATGGCCGCGCTGCTGCACGAGTGGAAGATCCCGCTGCTGATCCACTAGCCGTCCTATAACCTGCTTAACCGCTGGGTCGATAAGACCGGCTTGCTGGATACGCTGGAAGCAAACGGCACGGGGTGTATTGCCTTTACCCCGCTGGCGCAGGGTCTGCTGACCGGAAAATACCTGAACGGTATTCCGGAAGGTTCTCGCATGCAGCGCGAGGGGAACAAAGTGCGCGGCCTGACGCAGAAAATGCTGACGGAAGCTAACCTGAACAGTCTTCGTCTGCTTAATGAGATGGCGCAGGCGCGCGGGCAGACAATGGCGCAGATGGCGTTGAGCTGGCTGCTGAAAGATGCTCGCGTGACGTCAGTGCTGATTGGCGCGAGCCGCCCGGAACAGCTGGAGGAGAACGTTCAGGCGCTGGGTAATCTGCGCTTTACGGAAGATGAACTGACGCGGATTGACCAGCACGTGGCGGACGGGGAACTGAATTTGTGGCAGGCGTCGTCGGATAAATAGTGTGGTTCGATGCTTTCTCCCCTAACCCTCTCCCCGGGAGAGGGTTAGGGTGAGGGGAGAAATGTGTACCTTATTTCTTACTGATCTTATCCAGATACCCCATCACAAACGCCGACAGCACAAACGTCAGGTGGATAATCACATACCACATCAGCTTATTATCCGGGACGTTTTTCGCGTCCATAAACACGCGTAACAGGTGGATAGAGGAGATTGCCACTATAGATGCCGCAACTTTATTCTTCAGCGACGAGGCGTCCATTTTCCCCAGCCAGCTGAGCTTTTCTTTATGCTCGGCGATATCAAGCTGAGAGACGAAGTTCTCATAACCGGAAAACATCACCATCACCAGTAAGCCGCCCACCAGCGTCATATCCACCAGCGACAGCAGAACCAGAATTAAATCAGCTTCCGCCACGGAGAAAATGTTAGGCAATACGTGGAAAATCTCCTGGAAGAACTTGATCGTCAGGGCGACCAGCGCCAGGGAAAGACCGAAATAGACGGGTGCGAGCAGCCAGCGAGAGGCATACATTGCGTTTTCAAAGAAGCGTTCCATAAAATCCTGTCTGCAAACGAAACCAGCGCTCAGTATATCTCAACGGCGCTGACTGTTTGCAAGAACTAACCAGTACGCCACTCAGACGTCGTCCGGGTTAACCTCAGGACGCGCATACTCCGGCCAGACCAGCACCACCAGCTCCGGGTAGGCTTCCAGGCTAAACTCGCGAAAACACTGGCGAAGGTTTAATACGTCCAGGTCTGAATACGAGACCTTCTCACCGTTAAGACAGCGCTTTTTGATGTTGTCGTAATATTTATAAACCGCTGAATTCAGATCGCTACAGCGACGCTGCGCCTCAAACAGACCGGGCGTGTCATTAATTTCCGACATTTTCATGCGCTTAATTGTCGCGTGTAAGAAGTCGATATATTCATGATTCACCCGCCAGTACCAGACAGGCGTAACGGAGTTCATCAAAACAGAGAAATGATCTTCTCCTTCCTCTTTTGTCATCAGTTCAGGTTGTGGCGGTTCACTGGTGTCTTTCGACACTTTCGTTTTATTGAACTCCTGCATCAATAAAAGCACACCAGCGGTCAGTAATAGTAATGTGATGACCGTAAAAAAGATGCTGTTCATGGGTTGGCTCCATTTTTTTTGATTTTAAAATTGCCTCATGATATTGTCAACGAATCTCACGCCTTTACCAACCCCACCCTGTTGAAACTAAAGGAAATTAAAAATGCTGCCCGACTATCTCGTCCCGGCTAAGTACCACATTACGCCTGTGGAACAGCAACCGACGGAAGAAGAAAAAAAGGCCAGTTTCACTCAAGGGAAAAGAAAGCTCTCTGATTTCGAGCCTGATATATTAATTGGCGTTTCTCACACTGGCAAATCCCGTAATATGCTGCTGGAAGAGCACGATCGCCATATAAAAGACCGCTTATTTCGCGCTATAAAAATTGAAGCGTTCGTCCACCTGCTGAATGACCTGCAGGCAGAAGGCGAAATAGATGCCCAGAAACTAAGTCAAATAATGGCTGAAAAAACGAAGGAAATAAATGAGGCCGGCAATGAAATTTGGCTTAATCTAATTACGCGAGAAAAAAACAACCCTATTTTTTATACCCTGGGGGAAGATTAACGTGAAAGAAGTTAAAGACAATAACGTTTATTTGACTTTAGATGATAAAAAAAGTGATGAATTTATCTTAAAGCAAAATATCGAGGCGCTAAGAAATGCAAAAAATGCCGAGATGACGCGTATTACACAAGACCTGGTATCGATCCCGGCAACGCTGGTGCGTCTGAAATGGCAGAATCGCCGCGAGATTTATCCGTTACAGGTTAAAGAAGAAATTTACGGCGCCGTGATGAACGCCATCATCGAGCAGCTTCCAGAACTGAAAGAGAAACTGCTGGGACGTCTTGAGGCCAACTATCAGTATCTGCTTGCCAGAGAAGTCGCCACCCTGCGCCTGACGCGCAAACTGTCAGCCGGTGAGTACCGTACGTCAAACGTCACCTGCGTTGCGCTCGATGAGGACGCGCTGACCACCACCCCCTCTACCGCACCGACGGACAGCAAAAACGCATAAACCGACAGGCATAAAAAAAGCCGGCTTTCGCCAGCTTCTTTATCACTTCGAGGCCGCTTTCTCTTCCCCGACCAGCCCAATCTTCAGATAACCCGCCTGATGCAGCGTGTCCATTACCTTCATCATGGTTTCATAGTCGACGGTTTTGTCCGCCCGGAAGAAGACGGTGGTGTCCTTCTTGCCGCCGGTCAGCTGGTCCAGCGCCGGAATAACGGAGGCATCCGTCACAGGGTCGTTCCCCAAGAACATGGATTTATCCGCTTTCACCGACAAATAAATTGGCTTTTCCGGACGCGGCTGCGGCTGGCTGGAGGAGGCAGGCAGATTCACCTTCACGTCGACCGTCGCCAGGGGTGCTGCCACCATGAAGATAATCAGCAGCACCAGCATGACGTCGATAAACGGCGTCACGTTGATTTCGTGCATTTCGCCGTTATCGTCCAGATTTTCGTTTAGACGCATTGCCATACAATCAACCTACGCGCAGTTTAGACGCCGCATGCACCGGCTTCACGGCGCTGGCATTCAGGTCGAGATCGCGGCTTTGCAGCAGCAGAACCTGAGCGGCAACGTCGCCGAGCGTGGCTTTGTAGTTGCCGATCATACGCGCGAAAATGTTGTAGATAACCACCGCCGGAATTGCCGCGACCAGACCGATTGCCGTCGCTAGCAGCGCTTCCGCGATACCCGGGGCCACTACCGCCAGGTTGGTGGTTTGGGTCTGAGCAATGCCGATAAAGCTGTTCATGATGCCCCAGACCGTACCGAAAAGACCGATGAACGGTGAAATCGCGCCGATGGTCGCCAGATACCCATTGCCGCGTCCCATGTGTCGGCCAACGGCCGCAACGCGACGCTCCAGACGGAAACCGGTACGCTCTTTAATACCTTCGTTATCTTCACTGCCGGCGGAGAGTTCCAGCTCGTTCTGAGCTTCATTCACTAACAGGGTGGTCAGGCTTTTCGGGTGGAAGGATGAGGTCATCTCAGAAGCCTGATCCAGAGAGCGGGCTTCTGCCAGCTGCTGCTGTTCCCGCTTGAGGCGACGCTTCTGCGAAAGCAGCTCGGCGCTTTTGCTGAAGAAGATAGCCCAGGTGACAACGGACGCCAGAATCAGGCCGATCATCACAATCTTAACCACGATGTCAGCATGATGATACATGCCCCAAACGGAGAGATCCGTCTGCATCAAATTATTACCCACTCTGTATCTCCAGGACGCAAATCACAAAATCTGAACGTAATAATATCAAAAAGCCGTCGAATTGATAGTCGTTCTCATTAGTATTTACATGGTGCCGTAATTTTCGCTCAGTTTCCTTGCGCTTACGCAGTAAAAATTTCTTATGCGCTTTTTTGCTAATATTTTCTGCTTATTCGATAAGCATGCGGGTGCAGTTTTTTACAATCGTGGTAGTCTGGACGTCCAGACGTATAAAAACAGGGTTAGCGAACATGACCAAGAAGCATCTTGATACCACGCTGGTGCAGGCGGGACGCAGCAAGAAATACACTCAGGGATCGGTCAACAGCGTGATTCAACGCGCCTCCTCGCTGGTGTTTGATACCGTTGAGGAGAAAAAAATCGCCACGCGTAACCGCGCAAAAGGTGGGCTGTTCTACGGTCGCCGCGGAACGCTAACCCATTTTTCGCTGCAGGAAGCGATGTGCGAGCTGGAGGGGGGCGCGGGCTGCGCGTTGTTCCCGTGCGGTGCGGCGGCGGTCGCCAACACCATTCTGGCGTTTGTCGAACAGGGCGACCATATCCTGATGACCAACACCGCCTATGAACCCAGCCAGGATTTCTGCACCAAAATTCTCAGCAAGCTCGGCGTGACCACCAGCTGGTTTGACCCGCTGATTGGTGAAGGCATTGCTGAACTTATCCAGCCAAACACGCGCATTGTGTTCCTGGAATCTCCCGGCTCCATCACCATGGAAGTGCACGACGTTCCGGCTATCGTGAAGGCCGTGCGCAGCAAAGCGCCAGAGGCGATTATCATGATCGACAACACCTGGGCGGCAGGTGTGCTGTTTAAGGCGCTGGAATTCGATATTGATATCTCGATTCAGGCGGCAACGAAATACCTGATTGGGCACTCTGACGGGATGATTGGCACCGCGGTTTCCAACGCGCGCTGCTGGGACCAGCTGCGGGAAAATGCCTACCTGATGGGCCAGATGGTGGATGCAGACACGGCATACATGACCAGCCGGGGCATTCGTACGCTCGGCGTGCGTCTGCGTCAGCATCATGAAAGTAGCCTGAAAATCGCTGAATGGCTGGCGCAGCATCCGCAGGTTGAGCGCGTGAACCATCCGGCGCTTCCGGGTAGTAAAGGCCATGAGTTCTGGCAACGTGACTTTACGGGCAGCAGCGGGCTGTTCTCGTTTGTGCTTAAAAAACGGCTGAGTAATGACGAACTGGCAAGCTATCTGGATAATTTTACCCTCTTCAGCATGGCCTACTCCTGGGGCGGTTTTGAATCTCTGATCCTGCCGAATCAGCCGGAGCAGATCGGGGCCCTGCGCCCCGGCGGAGAAGTGGACTTCAGCGGCACCCTCATTAGATTGCATATCGGTTTAGAAAATGTGGACGATTTAATTGCGGATTTATCTGCAGGCTTTGAACGTATCGTGTAGAGTGCGGGCTGAAAATGTACTCCCCGGACGCTTTTGTGAACACTGCATGCAGAAAAGTCTGCATGAGTTGCGCCTGCGATCAATCCCGACAGGTGAAATTGGGAGTACAATAGCGTTATCTCTGCTGTTCCACAGGAAAGTCCATGGCTGTTATTCAAGATATTATCGCGGCGCTCTGGCAACATGATTTTGCCGCCCTGGCGGATCCCCACGTTGTAGGCGTCGTCTATTTCGTGATGTTCGCGACGCTGTTTCTGGAAAATGGATTACTGCCAGCCTCGTTTTTACCCGGTGACAGTTTGCTTTTGCTTGCCGGGGCGCTGATCGGCAAAGGCGTCATGGACTTTACGCCAACGATGGTTATCCTTACCTCCGCCGCGAGCCTGGGCTGCTGGCTGAGCTATCTGCAGGGCCGCTGGCTGGGGAACACGCGCGTGGTGAAGGGCTGGCTGGCGCAGTTACCGCATAAATACCACCAGCGTGCGACCTGCATGTTTGACCGCCACGGCCTGCTGGCGCTGCTCGCCGGGCGTTTCCTGGCGTTTGTTCGCACCCTTCTGCCCACCATGGCGGGTATTTCCGGGTTGTCTAACCGCCGCTTCCAGTTCTTCAACTGGCTGAGCGCCCTGCTGTGGGTTGGCGTGGTAACCACCCTCGGCTACGCGCTGAACATGATCCCCTTTGTGAAGCACCATGAAGATCAGGTGATGACCTTCCTGATGATCCTGCCAATATTCCTGCTGGTTGCTGGGCTGGTGGGTACCATTGCGGTGGTGATTAAGAAAAAGTATTGCAGTGCATAAACAAAAGCCGGGTGGCGCTACCGCTTTCCCGGCCTACGTTTCACCTCAGGCGCCCTGCATCGTTCTTATACGTGACGCATCCTCTCCCGGCGTGACGCCGAAATAGCGCTTAAACTCCCGACTGAACTGCGACGCACTTTCATAGCCGACGCGCATGGCCGCCGCGCTGGCCTTCATGCCGTCGTGAATCATCAGCATCCGTGCCTTATGCAAACGGTAGGTTTTGAGGTACTGCAGCGGCGAGGTGCTGGTCACCGACTTAAAGTTGTGGTGAAACGCCGAAACGCTCATGTTCGCTTCCGCCGCCAGCTGGTCAACGCTGAGGTTCTCCGTGTACTGGCTTTCAATACGCTTGAGCACGCGGCTGATCAGGCTGAAGTGGGTCTGTCGGCTCACCAGCGCGAGTAACGCCCCGCCGCCCGGCCCCAGCAGCACGTGATAAAGAATTTCGCGGATAATCTGCTTGCCGAGAATACGCGCGTCCAGCGGCCTTTCCATGACGTCCAGCAGGCGCTCAATGGCGCAGAGGATCTCTTCCGACAACGTCGCCGAGTTAATCCCGCTGGAGGCCATCGACGGCTGGAAAAGCTCGTCTTCGCCAATCTCCATCAGCAGCTCCTGCAGTTGAAGAATATCGACGTTGACGCGAATACCCGCCAGCGGGACCGACTCTGTCGCGAAGGTTTCACATTCGAAGGGTAAAGGTACCGTCAGGAGCAGATATTCATTGGTGTCGTAGCGGAACACCCGCTCGTTGATATAGCCAATCTTATGGCCTGAAAAGAGAAAAACGATGCCCGGCTGGTACATCACCGGCGTGCGCGTCCCGGGCTGCGTGCCGTAGAGCAGGCGAATGTCCGGCAGCAGGTCGCTAACATTATTTTCTTTATCTATCAGCATTTTAATCTGCGAGGTAAGCTGAAGGCAGATCGCTTCACGGTTCATTTTACGTTACTCCGGGTACGGTTTCCGACCCTCACAGTCTGCGCATTTTTACGAAGTTTCTCCAGCGCTCTGTAGAAATGGGCAAGACATCGGCAGGAATGTGCATTGAGAGCCTGGCCCCGGACGGCCACAATGAGCAGCATCAGGTAGCCATCAGCGCCACCACGGTTTTTCACCCACTAAAGGGAACGAGCAATGAACAACTTTAATCTTCACACCCCAACCCGCATTCTGTTTGGTAAAGACGCTATCGCCGACCTGCGCGCGCAGATCCCTGCTGACGCCCGCGTGCTGATCACTTACGGTGGCGGCAGCGTGAAAAAAACCGGCGTGCTGGATCAAGTTTACAGCGCTCTGGACGGACTGGACGTGCGTGAGTTCGGCGGCATTGAGCCAAACCCGTCTTACGAAACGCTGATGAACGCGGTGAAAATCGCCCGCGAAGAAAACATCACCTTCCTGCTGGCGGTCGGCGGCGGCTCCGTGCTGGACGGCACTAAATTCATCGCGGCGGCAGCGCACTACGCTGATGGCATCGATCCGTGGCACATCCTCGAAACCCGCGGCAGCGACATTAAAAGCGCGATCCCGATGGGATCCGTATTGACCCTGCCAGCGACGGGTTCTGAATCCAACAAGGGCGCGGTGATCTCCCGTAAAACTACCGGTGATAAGCAGGCCTTCATGAACGAACACGTTCAGCCTGTCTTCGCCATTTTGGATCCGGTTTACACCTACACCCTGCCCGCACGTCAGGTGGCGAACGGCGTGGTCGACGCCTTTGTACACACCGTCGAGCAGTACGTGACCTACCCTGTTAATGCCAAAATTCAGGATCGCTTCGCGGAAGGCATTCTGCTCACGCTGATTGAAGACGGCCCGAAAGCGCTGAAAGAGCCGGAAAACTACGACGTGCGTGCCAACGTCATGTGGGCCGCGACGCAGGCGCTGAACGGCCTGATCGGCGCTGGCGTGCCGCAGGACTGGGCAACCCATATGCTGGGCCACGAGCTGACGGCGATGCACGGCCTGGACCACGCCCAGACGCTGGCCGTTGTGCTGCCTGCGCTGTGGAACGAAAAACGGGATACCAAGCGCGCCAAACTGCTGCAGTACGCCGAGCGCGTGTGGAACATCACCGAGGGTTCTGACGATGCGCGTATTGATGCCGCCATTGCAGCGACCCGTAACTTCTTTGAAAGCCTGGGCGTGCCAACGCGTCTGTCCGGCTACGGCCTGGACGGCAGCTCCATCCCTGCCCTGCTGGTAAAACTCGAAGAGCACGGCATGACCCATCTGGGCGAGCATGGAGACATTACGCTGGACGTCAGCCGTCGAATCTACGAAGCGGCACGCTAAGCGTTTTTGGCATCCTGACTTTCGTTTTTTGACATTTCGTCCAGACTTAATGCACACCCCATCGCCGGAGTCCCCCTCCGGCGATGCGCACCTGAAGGAGGAAAAATGGCAAACCAAACCGTAATCAAGCTGCAGGACGGCAACGTGATGCCCCAGCTGGGGCTAGGTGTATGGAAAGCCGGTAACGACGAGGTCGTCTCCGCCATTCATAAAGCACTCGAAGTCGGCTATCGGTCGATTGATACCGCCGCCGCGTACAAAAACGAGGACGGCGTGGGGACCGCGCTGGCCAGCGCCGGCGTCCCCCGCGATGAGCTGTTCATCACCACTAAACTGTGGAACGACGATCAAAAGCGCCCCCGCGAAGCATTGCAGGAGAGCCTGGAGAAACTCCAGCTTGATTTCGTCGATCTGTACCTGATGCACTGGCCGGTTCCGGCCATCGACCATTACGTTGACGCCTGGAAAGGGATGATTGAACTGCAGAAAGAGGGGCTGGTGAAAAGCATCGGCGTCTGTAATTTCCAGGTGCATCACCTGCAGCGCCTGATCGACGAAACGGGCGTCGCTCCGGTGATTAACCAGATCGAGCTGCACCCGCTGCTGCAGCAGCGCCAGCTTCACGCCTGGAACGCCACCCACAAGATCCAGACCGAGTCCTGGAGCCCGCTGGCGCAGGGCGGTGAAGGCGTGTTCGACCAGAAAATTATCCGCGACTTGGCGGATAAATACGGCAAAACCCCGGCGCAGATCGTCATTCGCTGGCATCTGGACAACGGCCTGGTGGTGATCCCGAAATCGGTCACGCCGTCGCGCATTGCCGAGAACTTCGACGTCTGGGATTTCCGACTGGACAAAGACGAGCTGGGTGAAATTGCGAAGCTGGATAAAGGTAAGCGGCTTGGGCCGGACCCGGATCAGTTTGGCGGGTAATCGCGTTAAAACGCCGGGTGGCGGCTTCGCCTTACCCGACCTACAAAAAACCCCGGCAAGCCGGGGTTTTCTTTTACGCTTTACGCTTCACAGGTTTCTTCACACTGGAATTACCGTTCGAACGCTGATGCACAATCGGCGTATGTTTGGTCAGCGCCGGGCGCGTATTGCGGTTCTGGCGACGCGCTTCGCGCATCTCATCCAGCGTAGGAGCCGGAACCAGGCAGTCGCGGCGCGAGCCAATAAGGTGTTTTTTGCCCATATCTTCCAGCGCCTGGCGGATCAGCGGCCAGTTTTTCGGGTCGTGGTAACGCAGCAGCGCCTTATGCAGACGACGCTGTTTATCCCCTTTCGGCACCACCACCTCTTCACTCTTGTAGCCAATCTTACTCAGCGGGTTTTTGCCGGTGTAATACATGGTCGTCGAGTTGGCGAGCGGTGAAGGATAGAAGTTCTGCACCTGATCCAGACGGAAGCGACGCTGCTTCAGCCACAGCGCCAGGTTCACCATGTCTTCATCGCGCGTGCCAGGATGCGCGGAGATGAAGTACGGGATCAAATACTGCTCTTTGCCCGCCTGCTTCGAGTAGGTGTCGAACAGCTGCTTAAAGCGATCGTAGCTGCCCATGCCCGGCTTCATCATCTTCGACAGCGGGCCTTCTTCGGTGTGCTCCGGCGCAATCTTCAGATAACCGCCGACGTGGTGCGTCGCCAGCTCTTTGATATAGCGAGGATCTTCCACGGCGATGTCGTAACGCACCCCGGAGGCGATGAGGATCTTTTTGATGCCCTTCAGGTCGCGCGCGCGGCGGTAGAGGTTGATCGTCGGCTCGTGGTTAGTATCCATGTGCTCGCAAATGCTCGGGTAGACACAGGAGAGACGACGGCAGGTCTGCTCCGCGCGCGGCGACTTGCAGCGCAGCATATACATGTTCGCGGTTGGGCCGCCGAGATCGGAGATCACGCCGGTAAAGCCCGGCACCGTGTCGCGAATGGCTTCGATCTCATTGATGATCGAATCCTCAGAGCGGCTCTGGATAATACGGCCTTCGTGTTCGGTAATGGAGCAGAAGGAGCAGCCGCCGAAGCAGCCGCGCATGATGTTGATCGAGAAGCGGATCATCTCATACGCCGGGATACGGGCGTTGCCGTACGCCGGGTGTGGCACGCGCTTGTACGGCAGCGCAAAGACGCTGTCCATCTCTTCAGTGGAGAGCGGGATCGCCGGTGGGTTGATCCAGATGAAGCGCTCGCCGTGCTTCTGCATTAGCGCGCGGGCGCAGCCCGGGTTGGTTTCATGGTGCAGAATACGGGACGCGTGCGCGTAGAGCACCTTGTCGGCTTTCACCTTCTCGTAGGACGGCAGCAGCACGTATGTCTTTTCCCACGGCTTCGGGCGCGGCGGCTGCACAACGATAGCCTTCGCTTCCGCTTTCTTCGGCTCAACCGGCTTGTTATCGGCACACGGCAGATCTTCACCGTACGGGTGCGGGATCGGGTCGATTTTGCCCGGCATATCAATAATGCGGGAATCCACCCCGCTCCAGCCCGGCAGCGCTTCTTTCACCATGATCGCAGTATTGCGCACGTCGCGGATGCTGCTCACCGGCTCGCCCTGCGACAGACGGTGCGCCACTTCCACCAGCGGACGCTCGCCGTTACCGTAAATCAGCATGTCGGCCTTGGAGTCCACCAGCACCGAGCGGCGCACGGTATCTGACCAGTAGTCGTAGTGCGCGGTGCGGCGCAGGCTCGCCTCGATGCCGCCGAGGATCACCGGCACGTCTTTCCAGGCTTCTTTGCAGCGCTGGGTATAAACCAGGGTCGCGCGGTCCGGACGTTTGCCCGCCACGTTATCCGGCGTGTAGGCGTCGTCATGACGCAGCTTGCGGTCGGCAGTATAGCGGTTGATCATCGAGTCCATGTTGCCAGCGGTCACGCCGAAGAACAGGTTTGGTTTTCCCAGACGCATGAAGTCGTCTTTGCTGTTCCAGTCGGGCTGGGAGATGATCCCCACGCGGAAGCCCTGCGCTTCGAGCATACGGCCACAGATGGCCATGCCGAAGCTCGGGTGGTCAACGTAGGCATCGCCCGTGACCAGAATGATATCGCAGCTGTCCCAGCCCAGTTGGTCCATCTCTTCCCGGGACATCGGCAGGAACGGCGCCGGTCCAAAGCAGGCCGCCCAGTACTGGGGCCAGGAGAAGAGGTCACGATCCGGCTGGATCAGGGAAATTGCGCTCATAGTGCTTCCGAAGAAAAAATAGACAAAAGGGCGGGGATTATACGCTGGAACATTGTGGGAAATGAAGGGGTATTATGCGGGCTGTTGCCCTCACCCCAACCCTCTCCCACAGGGAGAGGGAGAAAAGCACGTTACGGCGCCGGATTCACCAGCATCTGCCCCACGGAACCCATGTCCATCATCTCCAGCGTCTGGCTGTGGAACAGGAACGGGAAGTGCGGCCACGAAGGCTGACCGTAGTAGACGAGCAGTTCAACCTGGCCGTCCACCCACACGGTATCTTTCCAGCCGCGATCTTCCGGGAACGGCATCGCGCCATTAACGTTGCGGATCAGATATGACACACCTTCAATATGGAACGACTGCGGCATGTCTGACCGGACCGTCCAGCGCTCCCAGGTACCCTGCTGAGCGGTGATATCAATGCGATTTACATCCCACAGCGCGCCGTTGATGCCCGGATCGTCGCCCAGGCTGATATCACGGCTGCGCACCGGCGAGCCGCTCATGATCTCCTGCGGCAGCAGGCGCATCGGCAGGCTATCGGTGACCAGCGGCAGCAGGCCGGTTGGACGCAGAGTAAGCACCAGCGTGGAGACCAGAATGCTCGACGGCTCAAAGAACCCACGAATACGGTCAACGATGCTCGCGGCTTCACCACAGGTGACGGAGACTTCGTCCCCGTTGGTCATATCCACCAGAATTTCACGACGTTCACCCGGCGCCAGCGCAAGCTGTTTAACGGAGACCGGCGCGGGTAAAAAGCCCTGGTCGCCGGAGATCACGTGCAGTGGACGGCCATCGCTCATCTGCAGCTGATAGCGACGCGAGTTAGAGGCGTTGAGCAGGCGCAGGCGCACCCAGCCGCGGGACACTTCCACGTACGGGCTCTGCGCGCCGTTAACCAGCAAGGTATCGCCGACAAAGCCACCGCTGCCCGGCTCGCTGTACTCCGGCGTGCCGAAGTTATCCAGACGTTTGTCCTGAATAATGACCGGGAAATCGTCCACGCCGTAGTGGTTCGGGATCGGCAGAGATTTACTGACCTCATCTTCCACCAGCCACATGCCGGCCAGACCGTTATAGACCTGCTGCGCCGTACGGTTAGGGGTATTGGCGTGATACCACAGGGTTGCCGCACTCTGGCGAATCGGCAGGACGGGCGCCCAGTCGGCGTTGGGGGACATCATTCGCGCCGCGCCGCCAATCAAAGGGCCAGGAACCTGTAAGCCGCTGATGGTCATGGCGACATTTTCAGCCGTACGGTTGCTGTAAATGAGCTTAACGTCATCGCCGTTCCACACGCGGATGGTCGGCCCGAGGTAGCGCCCGTTAATGCCCCACACCGGCGCGCGCGTGCCCTGGGTAAAGGACCAGTGGCTGCGCTGAAGCGTGAGGAAAAGCGGCTGCCCGCGACGGGATTCAATCAACGGCGGAATGGGCAGCGGCTGCTGCTGCCCGGCGGCGCTGGCTGTCAGCGGCATCGCACCCGCACAAAGGGCAATCCCCGAAGCCTGAATAAACTGACGCCGACTGAGTGACATATAAGCTCCATCTGAAACGACTAACAACGCGGGAATTCTTTTTCCCTTTAACGCCGAATTAAACCTTACCGGCGGCTTCTCTTTCTGCGACTTCTTTATCCAGCAGCGCAATATGCAGAGCCATGAGCTCGCGGCAGTGTGCTGCCAGTTCGCGCACCTGGTCTTTACCGTATTTGCTGGTATCGACGGGTGGCAGCATTTCGACAATCACCAGACCATTATTCAGGCGGTTAAGATTAATCTTATTAGAAGTATTGGAAACGCACACGGGAATAATTGGAACACCTGCCGCAATTGCGGCATGAAACGCGCCGGTTTTAAACGGCAGCAGGCCGCGCCCGCGGCTACGCGTCCCTTCCGGGAACATCCAGATTGAGATCCGGCGCTTTTTAAAATGATTCACCACTTCTGCAATGGTGCCGTGCGCTTTTGCACGGTTGTTACGGTCGATCAGCAGGTTACCGGTCAGCCAGTACAGCTGGCCAAAAAACGGGATCCACAGCAGGCTTTTTTTCCCCACCGTCACGGTCGGAGGCAGAACAATATTGGAGGCCGTCACCATATCGTAGTTGTTCTGATGGTTGGCGATATAGATGGCGTTACCGAAGTTTTCCGCTCCTTCAGGCAGGCGTTTTTCAACCTTCAGACCAAACAGCGGCGCAAGGCGACCGAACATATGGCCAAAGGTGGCAACATGCTTCGGATTACGCGGGCTGAACAGGCAGTAAATAGAGCCGAAAATACAGACCAGAATGCAGTAAATAACGGTAAGAATGAGACGAACAATGTATAGCATAGCGACCTCTGAAGCCCTGACAGCTGACAATTATACTTCACCTGTGGCCAGGTAAGGACTTTATTACGAGCGCGTATTGTTAATCGCAACGCACGAATTAACAACGATTTTACGGGAAATTTTATTGAAATACCCCCTCCGGACAGAGGGGGTGTTATGACATTACTCTTCGCTGTCGCCCGCGCTGCTGCGCGCAGGCGAATCAATATCCACGCGGTCGATACGCTGCAGGCCGCGCATCAGCGAACCGCGGCGACCGCGCTCGCCCACCACTTTCTGCAGCTCTTCCGGGCGAAGCTTGATTTTACGCTTGCCAACGTGGATGGTCAGCGTGCTCTGCGGCGGCAGCAGGAAGAGGTGCGCCAGGCCATCTTCACCTTTCGCGGCTTCCGCCGACGGGATGTTGATGATCTTGTTGCCCTTACCTTTCGACAGCTCCGGCAGATCGCTGACCGGGAACATCAGCATGCGTCCGGCAGAGGTGATCGCCAGCAGCATGTCGCTCTCGTTCTCAATCACCAGCGGTGTCATCACGCGGGCATTGTCCGGCAGGCTGATCAGCGCTTTACCGGCACGGTTACGCGACACGAGGTCGTTAAAGGTACAGATAAAGCCGTAGCCCGCATCGGACGCCATCAGCAGCTTCTGGTCGTCGGCCTCCATCAGCATGTGGTCAACCGTTGCGCCCGGCGGCAGCGTCAGCTTACCGGTGAGCGGTTCGCCCTGGCCGCGCGCGGAAGGCAGCGTGATCGGGTCGATAGCGTAGCTGCGGCCCGTGGAGTCGATAAACGCCACCGGCTGGTTGCTCTTGCCTTTCACCGCCGCCTTAAAGCTGTCGCCCGCTTTGTAGCTCAGACCCGGCGCGTCGATATCGTGGCCTTTGGCGCTGCGCACCCAGCCGCTCTGCGACAGGACAATGGTCACCGGCTCGGACGGCTGCATGTCGTGCTCGTTCATCGCCTTCGCTTCTTCGCGCTCGTGCAGCGGAGAACGACGGTCGTCGCCGAAGGCATCGGCATCCGCCTGCAGCTCTTTCTTCAGCAGGGTGTTCATCTTGCGCTCGGACGCGAGGATCGCCTGCAGCTGATCGCGCTCTTTTTCCAGCTCGCTTTGCTCGCCGCGGATCTTCATCTCTTCCAGCTTAGCGAGATGACGCAGCTTCAGTTCGAGGATCGCTTCGGCCTGGGTTTCGCTGATGCCAAAGCGTGACATCAGCGCAGGCTTCGGCTCGTCCTCGGTACGGATGATCTCAATCACTTCATCGATATTGAGGAATGCCACCAGCAAACCTTCGAGGATATGCAGGCGCTTAAGCACTTTCTCCAGACGATGGTTCAGACGACGGCGCACCGTATCGCGGCGGAATGTCAGCCACTCGCTGAGGATCTCCAGCAGGTTTTTCACCGCCGGACGACCGTCGAGGCCAATCATATTCAGGTTGATGCGGTAGCTTTTTTCCAGATCGGTAGTGGCGAACAGGTGGTTCATCACCTGCTCCATGTCCACGCGGTTAGAGCGCGGCACGATCACCAGACGAGTCGGGTTCTCGTGGTCGGATTCGTCGCGCAGATCGTCCACCATCGGCAGCTTTTTATTGCGCATCTGGGCGGCGATCTGCTCCAGCACCTTCGCACCGGACACCTGGTGCGGCAGCGCGGTGATCACCACGGCGCCGTCCTCTTTATTCCACACCGCGCGCATGCGCACGGAACCGCGACCGTTCTGGTAGATTTTGCGGATTTCTGCACGCGAGGTGATGATCTCGGCTTCGGTCGGGTAATCCGGCCCCTGCACGATATCCAGCAGCTCCTCCAGCGAGGTTTTTGGCTGCTCGATCAGGGTGATGGCGGCTTTCGCCACTTCACGCAGGTTGTGCGGCGGAATGTCCGTCGCCATGCCCACGGCGATACCGGTGGTGCCGTTCAGCAGGATGTTCGGCAGACGCGCAGGCAGCATCTTCGGCTCCTGCAGCGTACCGTCGAAGTTTGGCACCCAGTCAACGGTTCCCTGACCCAGCTCGCCCAGCAGCACTTCGGCGTATTTGGACAGGCGGGATTCGGTATAACGCATCGCTGCGAAGGATTTCGGATCGTCCGGCGCACCCCAGTTCCCCTGCCCGTCCACCAGCGGATATCGGTAAGAGAACGGCTGGGCCATCAGCACCATCGCTTCATAGCAGGCACTGTCGCCGTGCGGATGGTATTTACCCAGCACGTCACCGACGGTACGGGCGGATTTCTTGAACTTGGCGGTAGCGTTCAGCCCCAGTTCGGACATCGCATAGACGATGCGGCGCTGAACGGGCTTCAGGCCATCCCCGATAAACGGCAACGCCCTGTCCATGATGACGTACATGGAGTAGTTCAGGTAGGCGTTTTCCGTGAATTCATGTAGCGCGAGGCGCTCTGCCATATCGCTCATTACGTGTGATTCCTCAACTCAGAAACCGAAGGGTTTCAGGCAATATTGCCGCAGATACTACCTCATCTGACGAATTGAGTCACAAAGAAAAAGGGCCGCATAAGCGGCCCTTTTCGGGTTATTTGTTCAGCTTGATAACCTGCTTCACGTCGATTTCAAACTCGTTCCAGTCTTTGTCGACTTTACCCTGCAGCTCTACTTTATCCTGCGGGGTGACGGTCACGCCGTTCCAGCGCTTGTGGTCAATCTCAACCACCACCGTGCCGGACTCGTCGCGGAAGGTGTAGCGGTCATCGGACAGGCGCTCGGTAATGTTCCCGCGCAGCTTCACCCAGGCATCGTCCTTCAGGTCTTTCACTTTAGCCGCGGTGGTGAGGTTGGCGTTGTTATCGACAAAACCGCCCTGCTGGGTTTGCGTCTGGGTCTGTGTCGCTGATGGGCCAGTAAAACCGCCCTGTGCAGCAAAGACCGGCGCGGTGGTCATCATCATGATGGCAGCAATTGCAGCGAATTTTTTCATCTTCATCTCTCCCTTTAATGTCGTTTCGCAGTCCATTAAACAGGGTAAACCTTAACAACTTCTTAAGGGGAAAATTTATTTATTTTTACTGTACAGCAGGCGCTTGCAGAGGGTTTACTGACGGCATCAAGGAGGGAACATGCGCATTTTACTGGTAGAAGACGACAGGTTAATCGGCGATGGCATCAAAGCAGGCTTAAGCAAACTGGGCTTTAGCGTGGACTGGTTTACCGACGGGAAAACCGGGCAGGCCGCGCTCGCCTCAGCGCCCTATGATGCCGTGGTGCTTGACCTGACCCTACCGGGAATTGACGGTCTGGAGATCCTGCGCGCCTGGCGCGAAAGCGGCCGCAGCGAGCCGGTACTGATCCTGACCGCGCGGGATGCGCTGAACCAGCGCGTTGAAGGGCTGCGCCTCGGTGCGGACGATTATCTCTGTAAGCCGTTCGCGCTGATAGAAGTGGCCGCCCGTCTGGAAGCGCTGGTGCGCCGCAGCCACGGTCAGACCCGCAGCGAGCTGCGCCACGGCAAGGTGACGCTCGATCCGGCAAGCCTCGTCGCCACGCTGGAGGGCGAAACGCTGACGCTTAAACCGAAAGAGTTCGCCCTGCTGGAGCTGCTGATGCGCAACGCGGGCCGGGTGCTGCCGCGAAAGCTGATCGAGGAAAAGCTTTATACCTGGGACGATGACGTCTCCAGCAACGCCGTCGAAGTCCATGTCCATCATTTACGCCGCAAGCTCGGGAGCGAGTTTATCCGCACCGTGCACGGCATCGGCTACACCCTGGGTGACGCATGAAGCTGAGCCTGAAGCTGCGCCTGACGCTCCTCTTTTTAGCGCTGTCTCTGACGGCCTGGTTTGCCGCCAGCCTGGTGGCGTGGCAGCAGACCACACACAAGCTCGATAAGCTGTTCGACACCCAGCAGATGCTGTTTGCCAAACGGCTGCTGACGATGGATCTGGACGAGATCCGCGCGCCACAGCGCATGCGCGAGGTGCCGAAAAAGGCCAAACACGGGCATCTGGACGATGACGCGCTGGCCTTCGCTATTTACGCTTCAGACGGCACGATGCTCCTTAACGACGGCGAAAACGGGCGCGATATCCCATATCACTATCGTCGTGACGGCTTTGATGACGGACGGCTTCAGGATGACAACGATGAATGGCGCTTTTTATGGCTGACGTCGCCAGACGGAAAATACCGCGTGGTGGTCGGCCAGGAGTGGGAGTACCGACAGGATATGGCGCTGGACGTGGTCAGCTCGCAGCTGACGCCGTGGCTGGTGGCGCTGCCGGCGATGCTGCTGTTGCTGATCGTCCTGCTGAGCCGGGAGCTGAAGCCCCTTAAAAAGCTGGCCCAGACCCTGCGCTCCCGCTCGCCGGACGCCACCGACGCCCTGCCCACTCAGGGCGTGCCGGCGGAAGTGCGCCCCCTGCTCGACTCGCTGAACCATCTTTTTACCCGTACCCAGGAGATGATGACCCGCGAGCGCCGCTTTACCTCCGACGCCGCCCACGAGCTGCGCAGCCCGCTGGCGGCGCTGAAGGTGCAAACCGACGTGGCGCAGCTTTCTCAGGACGATCCGCAGGCGCAGGAAAAAGCGCTGGCGCAGCTGCACGCGGGTATCGACCGCGCCTCCCGGCTGGTGGATCAGCTCCTCACCCTGTCGCGCCTGGACTCGCTGGACAGCCTGGACGGCGTAGAACAGATAGCGATGGCCGACCTGCTGCAGTCTGCGGTAATGGATATTTATCCTTCTGCACAGCAGGCGGGTATTGATATTCGCCTGCACATCAACGCGCCGGAGGTGACCCGAACGGGTCAGCAGCTGCTTCTGAGCCTGCTGGCGCGCAACCTGCTGGATAACGCCACCCGCTACAGCCCGCGCGGCAGCGTGGTAGACGTGACGCTGAACACCCGTAGCGTTACCGTGCGCGACAATGGCCCGGGCATTTCGCCCGATGCGCTGGCGCGTCTCGGCGAGCGCTTTTATCGTCCACCGGGTCAGGACGCCACGGGCAGCGGGCTGGGGCTATCCATTGTGAAACGCATTGCCGCGCTGCACGGCATGCGCGTCTCGCTGGGCAATGCGCCAGAAGGCGGCTTTGAAGTGAAGGTTAACTGGTAAGGGATTATTGCATTTAGCGCAAAAGACTTTGCACATTTTGCTTATTTTTCCGCTCCGTCCTCGCGCGTAGAATACCCGGCATACTCTCATCACCGAGGACAAATAATGAGCAATATTCTGATTGTCAACGGCGCGAAAGAGTTCGCGCACTCTAAAGGCCAGCTGAATGACACCCTGACCGAGGTCGCGGACGGTTTCCTGCGCGACGCCGGGCATGATGTTAAGGTCGTGCGCGCGGACAGCAACTATGACGTGAAGGCCGAAGTGCAGAACTTCCTGTGGGCCGATGTGGTTGTCTGGCAGATGCCGGGCTGGTGGATGGGCGCGCCGTGGACCGTGAAAAAATACATGGACGACGTCTTCACCGAAGGTCACGGTTCGCTGTATGCCAGCGACGGACGCACCCGCTCAGATGCCTCTAAAAAATACGGCTCCGGCGGCCTGATTCAGGGCAAAAAATATATGCTCTCCCTGACCTGGAACGCCCCTCTGGAAGCCTTCACCGAAAAAGATCAGTTCTTCGAAGGCGTGGGCGTAGACGGCGCGTATCTGCCGTTCCACAAGGCGAACCAGTTCCTGGGGATGGATCCGCTGCCGACCTTTATCGTCAACGACGTGATTAAAATGCCTGACGTCCCGAGCTATATCGCAGAATATCGCAAGCATCTCGCGAAAATTTTTGCTTAACTGGTAGCCTGGAATTAAAGGAGTAGTAACCATGCTTACAGTAATCGCAGAAATCCGTACTCGTCCAGGTCAACATCACCGCCAGGCGGTGCTGGATCAGTTCGCGAAAATCATCCCAACCGTACTGAAAGAAGAAGGCTGCCACGGCTACGCGCCGATGGTGGACGCCGCTACCGACGCAAGCTTCCAGGCCACTGCGCCAGACTCCATTATCATGGTTGAGCAGTGGGAAACCGTCGCGCACCTTGAAGCACACCTGCAGACCGCGCACATGAAAGCGTGGAGCGATGCGGTGAAGGGTGACGTGCTGGAGACCCACATCCGTATTCTGGAGCAAGGGGTTTAAAACCTGCCTTCCCTCTCCTTCCGGGGAGGGAATTCTCTCTGACCTGCTATGCTTATTCTGACTTCATGATTAACAGGAGGATGGAATGGGTCTTTTTAACTTCGTGAAAGAAGCAGGCGAAAAGCTATGGGATAACCTGACCGACCACAAAGGTCAGAGCGACAAAATCACCGAGCACCTCAAGAAACTCAACATTCCCGGTTCAGACAAAGTTCAGGTTAACGTTACCGACGGCAAGGCCAGCGTGACGGGTGACGGGCTGACCCAGGAGCAGAAAGAAAAAATCCAGGTCGCCGTCGGCAACATCGCGGGCGTCAGCGAGGTGGAGAACAACATCACCACGACCGATGCCAAAGATGAAGCCACCTACTACACGGTAAAATCCGGCGACACCCTGAGCGCTATCTCCAAAACCGTGTACGGCGATGCCAACCAGTACAACAAGATTTTTGAGGCTAACCGCCCGATGCTCTCCAGCCCGGATAAAATCTACCCCGGCCAGACGCTGCGTATTCCTAAAGCGTGATCCGCGAGTCGGGGGATGCCCCCCGACCTTTTTTACCAGTACAGTTTCCAGCTCTGCGTAAAGCGCACCAGCGCCTCCACGTAGAAGTAATCTCCCCAGCTCGCACACTCGTCCACCCCTTTGTTGTTCGCCAGGTGATAGACCGAGTGCTTCAGCAGCCCGGTGCCCTTCTCCTCTTTGCCCATCAGGTAGTGCTTCGTCAGTGACGACATAATGCCTTTGGCCCATTCCAGATAACGCTCCCGGTCCGGATCCGTCACGGGCAGTTGCTTCACCAGCTCCAGCAGCCCGCACACCGCAATCGCCGCCGAGGACGAATCGCGCAGCGCGTCGGTCCCCACCAGCGCCAGATCCCAGTGGCAGACGTAGTCTTCCGGGAGGCGGTTGAGGAAGTAGTTCGCCAGCCGCTTCGACAGGGCGATCATCGTCTCGTCGCCGGTATAGATATAACTCAGCAGGAAGCCGTAAATCCCCCACGCCTGCCCGCGCGACCAGCAGGAGTCATCGGCATAGCCCTGCTGGGTATTGCCGTAGCGCGGCGAGCCGGTTTGTACGTCCATATAATAGGTGTGGAACGTGGAGGCATCGTCGCGGATGAGATACCTCGCCGCCTGCATGACGTGCGCTTTTGCGGCGTCAGCAAAGCGCGGATCCCCCGTCTGCTCCGTCGCCCAGTAGAGCAGCGGCAGGTTCATGTTGCAGTCGATGATCATCCGTCCGGCCTGCTCCGGGTCTGAAAGATCGCCCCACGCCTGAATGATTTTCGCCTTCTCATGAAAGCGCTCCAGCAGGGCTTCAGCCGCCAGCAGGGAGAAACCGCGCGCCTCGTGGCTGCCGGTGAGTCGCCAGGCCGCCACGCAGGAGAGCGTGTACAGGAAGCCCAGATCATGAGTGTTGGTGTCGCTGCGCCCGGCGATGCGCAGGCCGAAGGAGCGCACGTGTTTTTCCGCCATCGAGCGGAATTTCTCCTCGCCGCTCATCTCCCACGCCAGCCACAGCTGGCCGGTCCAGAAGCTGGTTGTCCACTCTACGTTGTCGGTCAGCGGGTAATAACCGTTCCGGCAGGTTTCCGCCGGGAACAGCTCTCCGAATGCCGTTAAATGACGGCTAATCAATTCGAGGACGTGGCTACGCGCAGAGATCAGTTCATCGCTAAACAGGCGCGAGTCTACGGGAGCAGGAATGGCAGACAGGCGTTCCTCTCTGATACGACTTAACATATTTCGGTTCCTTGTGGTCAGCGTGATGAAGGTTCTGCTACGTTCAGCGGGCGGGGGCCGCGCCATTTACTCTGGCAGGCGGATAACGTAAAGGCAGAAATAAAGGTAAAGATCAGCGCCGTCGCCCCCATGATGATATAGGTCTGTTCAAAGCCGATGCGGTCATACATATATCCGGCAGGCGAGGAAACCACCACGTTCCCCACGTACAGCATCGCCTGATAGCCCAGTAAATACATGGTGGCGTTCACGCGCTTGTCGAAATGCTCCGCAATATATTTAAAGACCGACACCAGCAGCAGGCAAATTTCTATACCGTATAGCGGCTTGAGCACGGAAATTAACAGATGCGAGTCGCACATCCCGGAAATAATCAAACGCGCCCCGACGGTCAGCCCGACAATTAATAGCCCGCGCCTGGCGCCAATAAAGTTAACGAACAGCGGGACAACCATATACATTACGAATTCTATGCCCGACTGCACGGTGCCGAGATAGCCAAACACCGCGTTACCCTCATGAATATCGTCAAAGAAGGTGACGAAATAGCGCGAGAACTGCTGCTCGGCGATAAACATCATCCACGCCACGCCCGCCACATACAGGCAAAAAGCCCAGAACTTACGGTTACGCAGCAGGGCATACACATCTGTGGGGGCAATTTTCTCTTTGGTCAATACCGCATCGGCATGAACGGAGTTAGTGTTCACTTTCAGGCTGAGCAGGACAACCAGCATCACGATCGACGTCACGCTGCCCATAATAAAGTTATAGGTCGGTGAGAGGTTGAACAGCAGGCCGGAGAAGGACGATGCCACCGCCCAGCCGAGCGAGCCCCACATACGAATTTGCCCGAACTCCATGCCGTTTAAGCGGCTGAAGCGGTCGGAATAGGATTCACACGCCGCCACGCCCGCATACCAGGCAAAGCTTAAATAGAGCGCGCCGATAATAATCCCCAGCAAGGTGCTGGACATTAACAGCGGCTGATAGACGTAAATAAAAAACGGCGCCATCAGGGCCGACATGGCGACCACAAAATAGAGCAGATATTTGCTCATGCCGATTTTATCGAGAATATAGCCGTAGATGGGTTTGAGAATAACGGAAAATATTCCGTTCACCGCGAACACGGTTCCAATTACCGTCCCGCTGAGATTCGCTTTTTGACCCAGCCAGATCGCCAGCAGGCCAATACTCGCGGACCAGGTAAAGAAATAGAGAAAAATAAAGCTGCTGATTTTGTAATATTCGGTTCTGTTGGTTGTCGATGTATTTTTCATACCATCCTCGCCGAGGTGTAGGGTCAGAATTTTTATAACGTGAACGACAGCAGACGTTCGCCTCCAGGGTCGCGGATTACGACCCGGTTATGGTTCATATCCAGATGCGGCGCGGCCGCAACGTTCTGTTTTTCACTGGCAATGACGGCGCAGCAGAGCCAGCGCTCTCCCGGATGGAGATCGGTTTTTAAAAGCGGAATGGAGGCGCACTCCGGGAACATGATGCTGCTGTTCGGCGGCGTGACGATGCTGTCCGGGGTGCGTTCAATGAAAGGCGACAGATCGACAATCGCACTGCTGCCGTTCTCTACCGCCAGATAGCTGCCGCGCGCGCGGATTTGGTGATCCGTTTTCATCACGGCGAAACCGCCCTCCGCCGTTTGCAGCGTGCGCGCGCTGTTGATGCGGTGCAGGCGCAAATGCCACTCGCCGAAGGGGATTTGCCAGGTCTCGATGTGCACGTCGTGCCAAGGCGACCAGCCTGAATAGATGTAGTTTTCATCCACCCGCACCGCGTCGCACTCGCGACGTCCGCGGAAATAGTTATCCCCGTCCGCCAGCAGCAGCATGGAATCACAGGCCGCATGCTTCAGGCCAAAGCGCCCGCGCTCAATGGTGAAGCCAAAGCGGCTGGAGTAGGCAAATTTGGTGTATTTCGCTTCGGTGTTGACGTAGTTGTTCAGCTCTAGCTGACCGGCGGTGAGCATGGTGACGTGTTGAGAGTTCGTCGAATGCATCAGGATCTGCTGCGCGTGCGGGATGACGTGCTTCTCCGCCAGCGTGGGCAGCGGCTGTTCTTCTGCCTGCCAGAACGGATGCGTCTCCGGCAGCGCCAGAATCAGGTAGCTTTTTAGCGCCCAGTAGGGCGAGCCGGGAGAGTTATAGTCCTCACACATGGCGAGGTTCGGACAGGCAAAACCGAGGGTCAGAATGCCGTCCCGGTCGGTAATCGTCCGCTGCTGCCACCAGCGGAGATGGCGCAGGATAATGCCCTTCACAATACCCGGCGTGAACACGTCAAGTTCAGAGAAGGCAACCGCGCTCCAGAAGGCGACCATCGCAAAGCGGTAGGTCAGGCTGCGGCCAAACGGTACCGACGCGCCGTCCGCGGCGGACCAGTAGATAAAGTCCTCCGCAAACAGACGCGAGCGCTCGCGCAGCACTTCTGCCCTCGCCTCATCGCCGCTTAAAGTGGCGTAAATCAGGCCGTAGAAGTGGAACGCCATGGAGATGTAATAATCTTTCGGGCGACCCGCGCCGTCGGAATACCAGCCATCACCCAGGTAATAGGCCTCCATCAGCGCAAACCGATGGTCGATGGCGGCCTGGTCGTACGGCAGCCCGGCGCGTTTGAAGCCCAGCTGGACCATAATGGCAAAGTAGTTCCAGTTGCTGTCGGGCATCTGCGCGTCGGCAATCTGATTCAGCCACGCGCGCAGGTTCATCACCTCGCGCTCGCTGAAGCAATCGGTGAGTTTATTCCCCAGCAGGGAAAGCCCCAGACCGTAGGATGCCATCTCGACCAGACGCTGATCGTACGGATCGGTTTCGCCCCAGTAGCCCGGGCTTTGCGGATCGGTGCCGATCCTGATGGCCTGCATGTACTTCTCGCTAAACGGCGAAGCATCGCCCGAAGCCAACAGCGGAAACAGCCCCCATAGCGCGCGGGAGAGCCCCTCCATCTGCGCGATATCCGTCGCGTAGTGCGCGCAGGTATCACCCAGCGAGAACCGCGAATGATTTACCGGAAACTGCTTATCCAGCGCGCCAAGTAAGGTATTCAGAGACGCCACGACGTCCTGGCGTGAAGACAACAGATTTGATTTTTCTTCGCTTTCCGCCCGCATAGTTCCACCCTCGTCATCAACTGCGGCCAAGCATAGTGAATGCGTAAGGTGGAGAAATGTTAGCCACGTCACAGGTGAGAACGTTCGATAAACCTGCGGTTGATAAAATTTAAAAAGGTGGTTTATAAATCTCTTCTGACGGGGAAAAGTTGAGTTTTATTGCACTATGCATGACGCGCCCATAACCGATCGTCTTGAGCTCATTACCTTAAACGACACCGTAGCGTCGTTCAGCCGCCTGTTTGCTAACACGGTGCGTTACCACCACTGGCATCAGTGTCTTGAAATTCTCTATGTGGAAGAAGGGTTTGGCGTCGCGATTGTCGATAACCGTCACTACACCATGCGCCCCGGACGCCTGTTTTTCTTTCCGCCGTTCACCCTGCATAAAGTCAGGGTGGACGAACAGGCGGAAGCGATTTACCGGCGCACGATTATTCACCTCGACCACCACGCGGTGCTGAAGTGCCTGCGTGATTTTCCGCACACGCAGCAGCGGCTGGAGAAACTCTCGCGTCGCGGCTCAGAGGCATGGGTGGTTGACCTGGCACACTGCCACAGCCATGTCGATCATCTGTTCAGCTGTTATCCGCCGCCGATGAGCAGCGAAAGCATCGCCGGGCTGCTGATTAGCCTGTTTGCTATGTTGCCTGACGATCGTACCGGCGCACCGGGCAGCAGCTCGGGGATCGCCAGCCAGGTGATGTTCTGGCTGGACGAGCATTATCAGGAGAAATTCCGCCTCGACGCGCTGGCAGCGGAACTGGGCAGATCGCGCAGCTACGTGTCGCGAAAATTTCATGCGGAGACGGGGGAGAAAATCCACCACTACCTGAACACGCTCCGCCTGCGTAAGGCGTGCGAATGCCTGCTGCACAGTGACGCGAGCGTGCGGGAGATTGCTGTGCGGGTGGGATTTTCCGACGTGACCTGGTTTATCAGCGCATTTAAGAAGGGGATTGGCGAGACGCCGCTGCAGTACCGGAAGAATCATCGTGCGGTATGACACCCTCACCCGCCCCTCTCCCGCGGGAAGAGGGAGACAATCAACTGCTTTTCTTGCCCGGCTTTAGCCCACGGTGAAGCTCGTTGATGCGCTTCATCGACTTGATGGTGCGCTGCGGCTCGGTGGAGGCGACGGATAAAACAATCATCTCCAGGCACAGCAGCACCGTGCCGTGGAGCGGGATTTTGCCCTTCTCGCCGCCGCGCGGAACGTGGATCACCACGCTGGCCTCTTTGCTGAATCGCGAGTCGGTGGCATTGGTGAGCAAAATGGTGGGAATACCCAGCCGTTTCGCTTCGCGCAGCGTGGTCTGTCCTTCCCGATGCGCGGATTTTTGCGCCATCATGATCAGCACATCCCCGCGCTGGAGACCTATCAGCTGCTCGGCCAGCCCTATTCCGGTGCGGTTAAGCGGCGTGGCGGGTAGCCCCATCCGGCTGAACATCCTGGCGGTGTAGTCGGCCAAAATCCCGGATGCGCCAATCCCAAATATGGCAACCTGCCTCGCCTGCGCCAGCAGCGAGACCGCCTGCGCCATCGCGAAGCGGTTGTGGGGTTCAGACAACACCTCACAGGTGTGCTGATGCCCCTCCAGCACGAAATCAATGCTCGCATTGACGTCGCTGGTCAGCGTATTCACCGTGGTGGAGATCTTTTCGCTGGAGGTCACAACCGGGCCAAACCACTGCTCCAGCGTCTGCTTGAGATCGCGCAGCCCGGCGAAACCCAGCGCCTGGATGGCGCGAACGACGGTAGCGTCCGACGTTTTCAGCAGCGTCGCGATCTCCATTGCCGTCTGCTCCATCACCGCTTCACGATTTTCATTGATATAGCGCGCCACCTGCAGCAGGCGCGGCGTGAGCTGGTGCGACCGGGAGCGGAGGCGGTCGCCGAAGAGATCAACTTTACGGCTCATCGTGACGCCTCCGGCAGCGGACGTCCGGCAATCTGCGACTGGACCTGCGCGGCCATCAGCCCTAACGAGGCGAACGAGTTCGAGATGGCCTCTTCACGCGAGATCAGCACGTAATGTCCGGTGCGACAGGCATTCAGGAACTGACACCAGCCCGGCATCACCGCATCCATCGCCTCCAGCTCATCCTGCGGTTTGCCGCCCGTATCCCCGCGCCAGGTGGCGAAAACGAAATCCGCATCCAGCTCCGGCAGCCGCTCGGCGCTGACGTCAATGCGTCCACCTTCCGGGATGGACTCAATCAGCGGCGGGAAGGTGAACCCGGCATCACGCAGCACGCGGCCCAGCGAGTGATAGCTGTGCATGGCGTTGATTTTCCCCTGATTGGCCTGAATCACCGACACGCTCACTTTGCGGGTATCAATAGTCGCTTTCAGCGCCTGAATTTGCTCCTGATAGCGCCGCTCCAGAACCTTGAGCCGCGCCTGCGTGCCCGTCAGTTGCGCCAGCTTGCGGTAGATCTCCGGTGCGCCGCCATCGAGATGATCGATACTCACCGTCGGGGCAATTTTCTCCAGCTGTTCCACCGGGGTATTTCGCGTCGGCTCGGTAATGATCAGGTCAGGCTTTGCGGCGGCGATGGCTTCAATGTCGATATCCGCAGTGCCGATAAACTTGATGTCGGAATTATCGAAGTCGACGCCGGTCAACATGCCGCTGGAGCGCAGAAAATGGCTGCCGTCCGGCCGGGTGCGGCCATGGCTCGCCACCGGCGGCACGCCAAGCTCAATCAGCGGAATAGTGATGTCCAGGTCGTGTAGCGAGACGATCCGTTTCGGATGCACCGGCACCACCACCTTACGGTTCAGATCGTCAGTAAACGTCTGCGTCGGCTCGGTCGCGCTCGCCGCAAACCCCACCAGCAACAGCAATGAAAACAGTATGCGCATGTTAATCCCCTAAAATCTGTCCCGACGCTGCCAGAGCAGCAGCAGGAAAAACGGTCCGCCAATCAGTGAAATCACAATTCCCGCCGGCAGCTGCAGCGGGAGGAATGCCAGCCGCCCGACGTTATCCGCCAGTAGCACCAGCAGCGCCCCCAGCACGGCGCTACCCGTCAGGAGCGCCGTTTGCCCGCCGCGGAGCAGCAGGCGCGCCATGTGCGGCGCAATCAGCCCGACAAAACCAATGCTGCCCACGCAGGAGACGCAGGCTGCCGTCAGCACTACCGGGGCGAGAACCCTTAGAAGCGCCAGCCGGTTTGTGCGCACGCCAAGGCCCGCTGCGGTGTGGTTACCAAGCAGCGCCACGTCCGCAGCGCGGGCGGTAAACAGCAGCAGCGCAAACGCCGGAAGCGCCCAGGCTGCGGCAATGCAGACCAGCGTCCAGTTTGCCGCGTGGAGGCTGCCCGCCAGCCACAGCATCGCCGTCTGCACGTCGCGCACGTCCGCCGTGGTCATAAAAACGCCCATTGCGGCGGCAAAGACCCACGACACGCCGATGCCGATCAGGATGAATCGCGGACGTGAGATATCGCGCGCCAGGGCCACCACCAGCAGCGCGGTGAGCAGCCCCCCGGCCATGCCAACCAGCGGCCGCCAGGCCAGGCCTAGCGCCGGGAACTGAAATATCAGCAGCAATACCGCCGCGCTACAGCCCTCTTTCACCCCGATAAGCCCCGGATCGGCCAGGCCATTGCGGGTAATGGACTGCATTGCCGCCCCCGCCATGCCGAGCATCCCACCGCACAGCGCCGCCATCAGCAGGCGCGGCAGGCGGATATCCATCACGATGTAGCGCGTCTCTGACGTCAGGGTTTCTGGATAAAACAGCGCGCGCCCGATGGCGGAAGTGGGGATGGGCAGAGAGCCGTGCGTCAGGCCAAACCCCGTCAGCAGGCAGGCGGCCAGCGTCAGGATGACCAGACATACCAGCGCCTTTGGGCGGACCAGCGCCGAGAAGGTGCCAACGCGTAGCGCACGCAGTCCGGCGCGGTTCATTTAAACATCCTCGAGGCCATGAAGATAAAGACCGGGGCGCCAACCAGCGCGGTCATGATGCCGGTTGCCAGCTCCCAGGGCGAAAACAGCGTGCGGGCAGCGATATCCGCCAGCAGCAGAACCAGCGCCCCGCACAGGGCGGACAGCGGCACCATCACGCGCAGATCGACCGACACCAGACGGCGAACGAGCTGAGGCACCACGAGCCCGATAAAACCGATCGGCCCGGCGAGGGAGACTGCCGCACCGCAGAGCAGCGCGATAGCCATCAGGGCAAGCAGCCGCGTTTTCAGCAGCGATACGCCAAGCCCCTGCGCCATTCTGTCGCCCAGCGCCAGCATGTTGAGCGAGGGCGACAGCCAGAGCACCAGCGCAAAGCCCACGCCAGCCACCCACAGGGCAGCGGCAATCGTTTCACCGCTGACCCCCGCTAAATCCCCCGCCAGCCAGGTGCGCATGGCGAGCAGCGTCTGTTCATCGAGGATGAGCACCGTGGCGGTAATCGACGAGGCAAACGCCGACATCGCCACGCCGCACAGCGTGACCTTCATCGGCGTAAGCCCGGTGCGTCCGGACGAGGAGAACGTGAGCACCAGCAGAAACAGCGCCGCGGCTCCGGCGGCGGCAATCAGCGGGCGCCCAAACGGCAGCGTCATCCCCAGCGCGCTCGTCAGCACCACCGCCAGCGCCGCCCCGGCGTTGAGCCCCAGAATATGCGGTTCGCCGAGCGGGTTGCGGATCGTGGATTGCAGCAGCACGCCCGCCACACCGAGCGCGGCCCCCGCCACCATCGCGGCGCAGAGGCGCAGCAGTCTGAGCTTGATGATGATGTTATGGTCGAAATTGCGCGGATCGAAGTGGAGGATGGCCTCCACCACCGTTTGCGGGGCGATAAAGCGGGCGCCGATCCCCAGATGGGCAATCGCGCCGGTTGCAAGCAGCAGGGCGAACATCAGGAAAGCCAGAGAGGTGCGCATCATGGCTGTTTTGCGACCTGGCGAAACGGCATAAAGAACGGTTTACCGGTCAGCGGATTGATGGACATATGCACGTCGACATCAAACACCGCTTTAATCAGCTCCGGCGTGCAGGCGTCCCCTTCATACAGTACGCCCTCGACTTTTCCCTGGCGTAAAAAGACCAGCGAATCGCCGTAGCTCACGGCGAAGTTGAGATCGTGCAGCACCACCACCACGGTACGTCCGTGCTCGCGCGTCAGCGTATGCAGCAGTTCGAGGATCTCCACCTGGTAGCGGAGATCGAGGAACGTGGTGGGTTCATCCAGCAGGATATAGGGCGTTTGCTGCGCCAGCGCCATGGCGATCCAGCAGCGCTGACGCTGGCCGCCGGACAGGCTTTCGACGGGCATGTGGGCAAACTCGGCCGTGCCGGTCAGGCGCAGGGCCTCCTCCACCGCCTGCTCGTCCTCGTCGCTCCACTGGCGCATAACGTTCTGCCAGGGAAAACGCCCGCGCGAGACCAGTTCAAAAACGGTTAACCCTTCCGGCAGCAGCGGAGACTGTGGCAGGATGCCAAGCTGGCGGGCGACGGCTTTCGTCGGCTGCGCGTGGATCGCCTTGCCGTCGAGAACCGCCGCGCCGCCAAGCGGCTGAAGCAAACGCGCGATGGTACTCAGCAGCGTGGATTTTCCGCAGCCGTTCGCCCCCACCAGAACGGTGATTTTCTGCTGGGGGATCGCAAGGGAAATATCATCAACGATGATTTTTTTCTGATAACCGGCAGAAAGATTCTCCAGAACCAGACCCGGTTTTGTCGTGTTGTGAGCCACGTGCATGCCAATGTAATAAAAAAGGGAAACAAATATAAATAAAAATCATTCTCTTTTGAGAGTTTGAGGCCGCGCCATGTAGTAGTCAAGGGAAGAAACACCCTGAAAAAACCAGGGGTAACGGTGTGCTACTACACTGGCCGGTAAAACAATAAAGAGTTAATTTTCAATTGATTAATTGATTACCTCTGTGCTTTTCCGTTACGTTTCAGAGATGTAGCCGATTTTTAGCTTTTTTCATTTACTACTACATTTCCGCATGATTGAATGATTCTCAATTACATGTTCGATGCCAGTTCTGGCTAACGGGCAGACCATAAAGGGCAATGACTCACAGGTTCTTCCGTAAAGCACCTTCACGGATATTTTGGGATAACAGTTGTAATGGCTACGTTCACACCTTCACTCTCTGGGATAAAAGGGCGCGCGCTCTTTTCACTGCTGTTTATGGCGCCGCTGTCGCAGGCAGCAGACACCACGGCTAAAGACGGCGAAACGCTTACCGTCACCGCCGATCCAAATGCTACGGCGGAGGTCACCAACGGCTACCAGCCGCTGAATACCTCCACCGCCACGCTGACCAACATGCCGATGCTGGATATCCCGCAGGTGGTGAATACCGTCAGCGATAAGGTGCTGGCGGATCAGCACGCCACCACGCTCGATGAAGCGCTCTATAACGTCAGCAACGTGGTGCAGACCAACACCCTGGGCGGTACGCAGGATGCCTTCGTGCGCCGCGGGTTTGGCGCAAACCGCGACGGCTCGATCATGACCAACGGCCTGCGCACCGTGCTGCCGCGCAGCTTTAACGCCGCAACCGAACGCGTGGAAGTGCTGAAAGGCCCGGCCTCAACGCTGTACGGCATTCTCGATCCGGGCGGCCTGATTAACGTCGTCACGAAGCGCCCGGAGAAAATCTTCGGTGGCTCGATTTCTGCCACCTCTTCCAGCTTTGGCAGGGGCACCGGACAGGTCGATGTCACCGGTCCGATTGAGGGCACGCGCCTGGCGTATCGCCTCACGGGCGAGTATCAGGACGAGGATTACTGGCGCAACTTCGGCAACGAACGCAGCACATTTATCGCCCCGTCGCTGACCTGGTTCGGCGACGATGCCACCGTGACCGTGCTCTATTCGCATCGCGACTATAAGACGCCGTTCGATCGCGGAACGATCTTCGATCTCAACACTAAAAAGGCCGTCGACGTCGATCGCAAAACCCGCTTTGACGAGCCCTTCAACGTGACCGACGGGCAGTCCGATCTCGCTCAGCTTAACGCGGAGTATCGCCTCAACAGCCAGTGGACCGCGAGATTCGACTACAGCTACAGCCAGGATAAATACAGCGACAACCAGGCCCGCGTCATGGCCTACGATTCAAAAACCGGCACCCTGACCCGCCGGGTGGATGCAACCCAGGGCTCGACCCAGCGCATGCACAGCACCCGTGCGGATCTGCAGGGCAACGTGGATATCGCGGGCTTTTATAATGAGATCCTCACCGGCGTGTCGTATGAAAATTACGATCTGCTGCGCACGGACATGATGCGCTGTAAGAACGTCAAAGGTTTCAATATCTATAATCCGGTTTACGGCAAACTCGACGAGTGTACAACCGTCTCCGCCGCTGACAGCGACCAGACGCTCAAGCAGGAGAGCTACTCGGCCTACGCCCAGGATGCCCTGTACCTGACGGATAAATGGATCGCCGTCGCCGGGCTGCGCTACCAGTATTACACTCAGTACGCGGGCAAAGGTCGTCCGTTTAACGTCAATACCGATAGCCGCGACGAGCAGTGGACGCCGAAGCTGGGGCTGGTTTACAAACTGACGCCAGCAGTCTCGCTGTTTGCCAACTATTCGCAGACGTTTATGCCGCAGTCGTCCATTGCGAGCTACATTGGCGACCTGCCGCCGGAAACCTCAAACGCGTACGAAGTAGGCGCAAAGTTCGATCTGTTCGACGGCATTACCGCCAATATCGCGCTGTTTGATATTCACAAGCGCAACGTGCTGTATACCGAAAGCATTGGGGGCGAAACCATCGCCAAAACCGCGGGCCGCGTGCGCTCTCAGGGCGTGGAGGTGGATCTTGCCGGGTCACTGACCGAGAACACCAATATTATCGCCAGCTACGGCTATACCGACGCGAAGGTGCTTGAAGACCCGGACTACGCGGGCAAACCGCTGCCGAACGTGCCGCGCCACACCGGCTCACTCTTCCTGACGTACGATATTCATAATGCGTTTGCCGGGAATACCCTGACGCTCGGCGGCGGCGGGCACGGCGTAAGCCGCCGCTCGGCGACCAACGGCGCGGATTATTATCTGCCGGGCTATTTCGTGGCGGATGCGTTTGCGGCGTATAAGATGAAGCTGCAGTATCCGGTGACGCTGCAGGTGAACGTGAAGAACCTGTTTGATAAGACCTACTACACGTCGTCGATTGCGACCAACAACCTGGGCAACCAGATTGGCGACCCGCGCGAAGTGCAGTTTACGGTGAAGATGGAGTTTTGATGTAAAAAAGCCCGGTGGCGCTAATGCTTACCGGGCCTACGATCCATTCCCTCTCCCTGTGGGAGAGGGTTAGGGTGAGGGCATCAGGCCTCAATATCCGCCATATCCCCTTTCTCCTGCAGCCAGTTACGTCGGTCTTCCGAACGTTTCTTGGCGAGGAGCATATCCATCACGGCGTTGGTTTGCTGTTCGTCTTCGTCGCTGATCGTCAGCTGCACCAGGCGGCGCGTGTTCGGATCCAGCGTCGTTTCGCGCAGCTGCATCGGGTTCATTTCGCCCAGCCCTTTAAAGCGCTGCACATTTGGTTTGCCCTTCTTACGCTTAAGCTGCTCCAGCACGCCCGCCTTCTCTTCTTCCGTCAGCGCGTAGTAAACCTCTTTGCCGAGGTCGATACGGTAGAGCGGCGGCAGCGCCACGTGGACGTGACCGTTTTTCACCAGCGTGCGGAAGTGCTTCACAAACAGCGCGCACAGCAGCGTGGCGATGTGCAGACCATCGGAGTCCGCATCCGCGAGAATGCAGATCTTGCCGTAGCGCAGCTGGCTCAGATCCTCGCTGTCCGGATCGATGCCGATCGCAACGGAGATGTCGTGCACTTCCTGCGAGGCCAGCACTTCGTCTGAAGAGACTTCCCAGGTGTTCAGGATCTTACCCTTGAGTGGCATGATCGCCTGATATTCACGATCGCGCGCCTGTTTGGCCGACCCACCCGCCGAATCCCCTTCCACGAGGAACAGCTCGGTGCGGTTGAGATCCTGCGCGGTGCAGTCCGCCAGCTTGCCCGGCAGCGCAGGGCCGCTGGTCAGCTTTTTACGCACCACTTTCTTCGCGGCACGCAGACGACGCTGGGCGCTGGAGATGGCCATTTCAGCCAGCATCTCAGCCGCCTGAACGTTCTGGTTCAGCCACAGGGTAAACGCATCTTTCACCACGCCGGAGACGAACGCCGCGCACTGGCGCGATGACAGACGTTCTTTGGTCTGACCGGCAAACTGCGGATCCTGCATCTTCACGGAGAGCACGTAGGCGCAGCGGTCCCAGATATCTTCCGCCGAGAGCTTCACGCCGCGCGGCAGTATGTTGCGGTATTCGCAGAACTCACGCATCGCGTCCAGCAGTCCCTGACGCAGGCCGTTGACGTGGGTACCGCCGAGCATGGTTGGGATCAGGTTAACGTAGCTTTCCGTCAGCAGCTCGCCGCCTTCCGGCAGCCACAGCAGCGCCCAGTCCACCGCTTCGGTATCACCGCTAAAGTTACCGACAAACGGTTTTTCCGGCAGCGTCGGCAGGCCGTTTACCGCTTCGCACAGGTAGTCGTTCAGGCCATCGGCGTAGCACCAGGTCTGCTCGGTGTTGTTAACGTGATCTTTAAAGGTAATTTCCACGCCCGGGCACAGTACCGCTTTGGCTTTCAGCAGGTGCGTCATGCGAGAAACGGAAAAGCGCGGGCTGTCGAAGAAGCTTTCGTCAGGCCAGAAGTGGACGCTCGTGCCGGTGTTGCGTTTAGCGCACGTGCCGACAACCTGCAGGTCCTGCACCTTCTCGCCGTTTTCAAACGCGATGTTGTACACCTGACCGTCGCGACGGACGTTCACTTCCACGCGTTTGGACAGGGCGTTCACCACGGAAATCCCCACGCCGTGCAGACCACCGGAGAACTGATAGTTCTTGTTGGAGAACTTACCGCCCGCGTGCAGACGGCATAGAATCAGCTCAACGGCAGGCACGCCCTCTTCCGGGTGGATGTCCACCGGCATGCCGCGACCGTCGTCGATGACCTCCAGCGACTGATCGGCGTGCAGGATGACGTCAACGCGTTTGGCATGGCCCGCCAGCGCTTCGTCCACACTGTTATCAATAACTTCCTGGCCCAGATGGTTCGGGCGCGTCGTATCGGTATACATCCCCGGGCGGCGGCGAACCGGCTCAAGCCCGGTGAGTACCTCAATGGCATCAGCGTTATAGGTTTGCGTCATGATTTAAACTAGCAATTCGCATTGATTGTCAGTGGCTGTGCAGTCCAAGAAAATCGACAATCTGGGTGAAATGATCCTCAAAGCCCGTGAAAGCATGGTTTCCGCCCTCTTCTATAGTCTGGCGGCAGGAGGCGTAATACGCCACTGCCTGGCGGTAATCCAGCACTTCATCACCCGTCTGCTGCAGCAGCCAGATGAGATCCGGCGCTTCAAGCGGGTCGACCTGCATAACTTTGAGATCGTAAATATGGCGTGACTCTAGCACATATTGCTGCCCGGTGTAGGGGTTCTCGTTTTCGCCAAGAAAGTCCCTCAGCAGCTCAAATGGCCGTACCGCCGGATTAACCACAACGGCGGGCAGCATAAAGCATTGTGAGAGCCAGGTGGCATAGTACCCGCCCAGCGATGAGCCGACTACGCCAAAGGATTCACCGCCGTGTTCAAGCACGATCGATTCGAGCATTTCCGCCGCCTCCGCCGGGTACGGCGGCAGCTGCGGGATAATCATCTCAACGTGGGGGTGATGCTCGCTCAGCCACTGGCGAAACTGCGTCGCTTTTGCGGAGCGCGGCGAGCTGTTGAATCCGTGCAGATAAAGGAGCGTAGACATCAGTAGCCTTCTGAAGCGGTATCCGGGCGGAACTCTGCGCCTGCCAGACGGCAGACTTCCGTGGTCAGCGTGCCGTCGGCATGCAGTTCCAGCCAGCGCCAGCCTGGCGCGATGGTATCCAGCGTAAAGTTGGCGCAGTGCGGCTTAAACTGCACACAGGTTGACGGCGTCGCCAGCATGCGACGTCCGTTCCAGTCGAGATCCTGTTCCTGATGGATGTGTCCGCACAGCAGGTGTTTCACGCGCGGGTATTTCGCCAGCACGCTATCCAGCGCCGCGGAGTTACGCAGGCTGTGCTGATCCAGCCAGCTACAGCCTGCCGGCAGCGGATGATGATGGAGCAACAGCAGCGTATGACGTTCAGGTTCGGCAGCCAGTTTGGTCTCCAGCCAGTCGAGTTGAAACTCGCTTAATTCACCGTGCGGGACGCCAAATACCTGGCTGTCCAGCAGCAGGATCTGCCACTGTTCACCCGCAAATACGCACTTCGCCGGAGAAATCCCCGCATCCTGAAGGGAGCTGTACATTGCGGGCTGGAAATCGTGGTTTCCGGGCAGCCAGACGCAAGGCACGCTAAAGCTCGCGATGCCTTCAGCAAAATGCTGGTAGGCCGCGGAGGACTGGTCCTGCGCCAGATCGCCCGTTGCGACAATCAGGTCGCAGTCGCGATGTTCAGCGTGAATGGCGCTCAGTACCGCCTGATAACTCTCCCAGGTATTAACCCCCAGCAAAGTTTCATGCTTTTCGGCAAAAAGGTGGGTATCGGTGATTTGTAATATCCTGACTGGCGCCCCACCAGCAACAGTCAGGTTCAACAGGCTTTCCAAATGGTGTCCTTAGGTAGGTTTATGACGCTAACAAACCGGAATCGCCATTGCTCCATGTGCTAAACAATATCTTAGCCAGTCGGCTAAAAACTGGTTAATTTGATGCTTTTCGTCGCGTTGATGCAACTTTTTATTCGGATAATCATACCGCGCCTTGAAGCGAAAGATCTGCTGACTTGAACACACTTCAGCGACCATCGCGTCATGATAGAGACGCACCGTCATTGACGGCAGGCTCCAGTAGCTGATGCTGGGCGCTGTTTGTTCTATTTCCACCAGCGTAGTGTAGCGCGTTGATTCTGTTATCGTTAACCGATACTGCGCGTTGCTCACCTGATAGCTTACCGTTTCGCCGGGTGCGTCGTTTCTCGGCAGCAGGCGGCGCAGCTGTGCGAAATTGGTTTCGCACAGGCGCATCATTTCTGGGAAGTCAGGCGTATAGCGCTTCATTTTTTCCACTCGTTTCGTAATGTCTGATAATGCAGCTGCAGCCATTGCAGGGCGATGACAGACGCTGCGTTGTCGATTTTCCCCTCTTCTACCCACTGATAAGCCTGTTCCCGGCTCACCACATGAACCCGAATATCTTCGTTTTCATCAGCCAGACCGTGAATACCTTCTGCGGTCGTGGCGTCCACTTCGCCCACCATAATGGATAAGCGTTCGCTGGTGCCACCCGGACTCGCCAGATAGCTCAACACTGGTTTTGTGCGGCCTACCACCAGCCCGGCCTCTTCCAGCGCCTCGCGACGGGCGACGTCTTCAACCGACTCGCCCTCTTCGATCATCCCTGCCACCATCTCCAGCAGCCACGGGCTTTCACTGGTGTCATACGCGGCAATGCGGATCTGCTCCACCAGCACGACTTCGTCACGCACTGGGTCAAAGGGTAGCAAGACAGCCGCATGCCCGCGCTCAAAAATTTCACGTCTGATTTCGCCGCTCATTTCACCGTTGAACAGGCGATGCCTGAAACGGTAAAGATCCATCGAAAAAAAACCGCTATAAAGCGTTTCTCGTGCAATAATTTCTACATCGTTTTTGGCGAATGTCACGGGCAACTTTTCTGGTTTTTGCATGAGTCGAGTCCTGGTAGCAATGGTGATGAAATTATGAATTTCAAGGCTGTTTGGCTGCCGTTTGTAAGGCTATATGGTAGATTGGTGCAAATTACCGCCAGATGGCACGTAACGCCAACCTTTTGGTGTGGATGATTCTGTTAGAATCGGCAATTATTTTTTAATTAGATCAGCGCTAATACTGCTTCACAACAAGGAATGCAAATGAAGAAATTGCTCCCCATCCTTATCGGCCTGAGCCTGACGGGCTTCAGTGCAATGAGCCAGGCGGAAAACCTGTTACAGGTCTACCAGCAGGCACGTCTGGGCAACCCTGATTTACGTAAATCAGCGGCCGATCGTGATGCTGCGTTTGAAAAGATTAACGAAGCGCGTAGCCCACTGCTGCCGCAGTTAGGTTTAGGTGCAGATTATACCTACAGCAACGGTTTCCGCGACGCTAACGGCGTTAACTCCAATGCTACCAGCGCCTCACTGCAATTAACACAGACGCTGTTTGATATGTCCAAATGGCGCGCCCTGACCCTGCAGGAAAAGAGCGCGGGCATCCAGGATGTGACCTATCAGACCGACCAGCAAACGCTGATCCTGAATACTGCCACCGCGTACTTCAACGTGCTGAGCGCCATTGACGCGCTCTCCTACACCGAAGCGCAGAAACAGGCGATCTACCGCCAGTTGGATCAAACCACCCAGCGCTTCAACGTGGGTCTGGTGGCGATCACCGACGTGCAGAACGCCCGTTCACAGTACGACACCGTGCTGGCCAACGAAGTGACCGCGCGTAACAACCTCGACAACGCGCTGGAATCCCTGCGCCAGGTCACCGGGAATTACTATCCTGAGCTGGCTTCCCTGAACGTCGACAGCTTCAAAACGGATAAGCCGCAGGCCGTTAACGCCCTGCTGAAAGAGGCGGAAAACCGCAACCTGACGTTGCTGCAGGCGCGTCTGAGCCAGGACCTGGCCCGCGAGCAAATTCGTCAGGCGCAGGACGGCCATCTGCCAACCCTGAGCCTGAGCGCGTCCACCGGCGTTTCTGACACGACCTACAGCGGCTCTAAAACCAATTCTGCCCAGTATGACGACAGCAATATGGGTCAGAACAAAGTGGGCCTGAGCTTCTCTCTGCCGCTGTACCAGGGCGGTCAGGTAAACTCTCAGGTGAAACAGGCGCAGTACAACTTTGTTGGCGCGAGCGAGCAGCTGGAAAGCGCGCACCGCAACGTGGTGCAGACCGTGCGTTCGTCCTTCAACAACGTGAACGCGTCTATCAGTAGCATCAACGCCTATAAACAGGCCGTTGTGTCTGCACAGAGCTCACTGGACGCGATGGAAGCCGGTTACTCCGTTGGTACCCGCACCATCGTTGACGTGCTCGACGCGACCACCACGCTCTACAACGCGAAACAGCAGCTCTCCAGCGCACGTTACCAGTACCTGATTAACCAGCTGAACATCAAGCAGGCTCTGGGTACGCTGAACGAGCAAGACCTGCAGATGCTGAACAGCGCGCTGGGCAAACCGGTCTCTACCTCGCCGGACAGCGTTGCGCCGGAGAACCCGGAGCAGGTTGCCGCCGTTGATAACTTCAACGCTAACGGCAGCGCCCCTGCCGCACAGCCAGCGGCCGCGCGTAGCACGGCACCTGCAAGCAGCGGTTCTAACCCGTTCCGTAACTAAGAGTGTTATCACGCCCTCTCTCACCGGGAGAGGGCGCAGCTGAATCACACCCGAACGTAAGCCAACGTAAAGATCCCCCTGATTCCGCCCCTCTTCGCTTCATTTTCAACCACTCATCCACTATCCTGAGCGTTATTACCACTGGGTCCTGGAAGACAAACATGAAACGGACAAAAACGATTAACCACGCGTCGTTCCGCAAAAGCTGGAACGCACGCCATCTCACCCCTGTTGCGCTGGCAGTAACCGCGGTCTTTATGCTGGCAGGCTGTGAGAAAAACGACGAAACGGTTTCGCTGTATCAAAACGCGGACGATTGCTCCGCCGCAACCGGCCAGACAGCAGAATGTAAAACCGCCTACACCAACGCCCTGAAAGAAGCGGAACGCACCGCGCCGAAATACGCCTCACGCGAAGACTGCGTGGCGGAATTTGGTGAAGGACAGTGTCAGCAGACGCCAGCTCAGGCAGGTACTGCGCCGGAAAATCAGGCGCAGGCGCAGTCCAGCGGCAGCTTCTGGATGCCATTAATGGCAGGCTACATGATGGGCCGCCTGATGGGCGGCGGTGCGGGCTATCAGCAGCAACCGCTGTTTAGCTCGAAAAACCCGGCCAGCCCGGCTTATGGTCAATATACCGATGCCAGCGGCAAAGGCTATGGCGCAGCGACCCCGGGCCGCACCGTGACCGTCCCGAAAACCGCGATGGCGCCGAAGCCTGCGACCACCAGCACCATCACCCGCGGTGGGTTCGGTGAGTCTGTGGCGAAACAGACCAGCATGCAGCGTAGTGCAACAGGCACTTCCACTCGCTCAATGGGCGGCTGATCATGGAACGAGTCGGTATTACCGAGCGCCCGGACTGGCGCGAAAAAGCTACTGAATACGGTTTTAACTTCCACACCATGTACGGCGAGCCGTACTGGTGTGAAGATGCTTACTACAAACTGACGCTCGACCAGGTGGAAAAACTGGAAGAGGTGACGGCCGAGCTGCACCAGATGTGCCTGAAGGTGGTGGATAAAGTCATCGACAGCGACGAGCTGATGACTAAATTCCGTATTCCGAAGCACACCTGGAGTTTCGTCCGTCAGTCGTGGAAAACGAATCAGCCTTCGCTTTACTCTCGCCTCGATCTGGCGTGGGATGGCGTGGGTGAGCCGAAGCTTTTAGAAAACAACGCGGATACGCCGACCTCTCTTTACGAAGCGGCATTCTTCCAGTGGATTTGGCTGGAAGATCAGATGAACGCCGGAAACCTGCCGGAAGGTAGCGACCAGTTCAACAGCCTGCAGGAAAAGCTGATTGAGCGTTTCGCCGAACTGCGGGAGCAGTTTGGCTTCAATCTGCTGCATCTTGCCTGCTGTCGCGACACGGAAGAAGACAGGGGCACGGTTCAGTATCTGCAGGACTGCGCGGCCGAAGCGGAAGTGGCGACTGAATTCCTCTATATCGAGGATATCGGCCTGGGGGAAAAAGGTCAGTTTACGGATATGCAGGATCAGGTGATCAGCAACCTGTTCAAGCTCTATCCGTGGGAATACATGCTGCGTGAAATGTTCTCCACCAAGCTGGAAGACGCGGGCGTGCGCTGGCTGGAACCGGCGTGGAAGAGCATTATCTCCAACAAAGCCCTGCTGCCGATGCTGTGGGAGATGTTCCCGAACCACCCTAACCTGTTGCCAGCTTACTTTGCCGAAGATGAGTTCCCGCCGATGGAGAAATACGTCGTTAAGCCTATCTTTTCCCGCGAAGGCGCGAACGTCTCCATTATCGAAAACGGTAAAACGCTGGAAGCGGTTGAAGGGCCGTACGGTGAAGAAGGGATGATCGTCCAGGAGTTTTATCAACTGCCGAAGTTTGGCGACAGCTATACGCTGATCGGCAGCTGGCTTATTAACGATCAACCTGCCGGGATTGGTATTCGCGAAGATCGCGCGTTGATTACGCAGGATCTGTCACGGTTCTATCCGCATATTTTTGTTGAATAAAACTTGCCCGGTGGCGCTACGCTTACCGGGCATGTTTTTACCCCACCTGCACCGACAGCATACTCAAACTGCCCATCTCAATGCCGTCAACCGGAATGGTAACCGGCTCCTGACCGTCCCATGCACCTAACACATACAGCAGCGGCAGGAAGTGTTCCGGCGTCGGGTTAGAGAGCGAACCGCCTTCGTGATCCAGATAGTTCACTAACGGATGCTTCTCAACCGGGCCTTGCCAGGTCAGGTTCGCTTTGACGTAGGCGTTAAAAGCGCTCGCCCACGGGTATGGCGTGTTCTCACCGTGCCAGCGCGCCGTACGCAGGTTATGCACCACGTTGCCGCTTGCCACCAGCATGATGCCCTCATCACGCAGGGTCGCCAGTTTGCGGCCCATTTCCAGATGCCAGGCCGCCGGTTTAGTGCTGTCGATACTTAACTGCACCATCGGAATATCTGCATCAGGGTACATCTTAATCAGTACACCCCACGAGCCGTGGTCAAAGCCCCAGGCTTCTTTATCCAGCGCCACTGGAACAGGTGCGAGCAACTCTACCAGCCGCTGTGCCAGCGCAGGCGAGCCGGGAGCCGGATAATGCGTATCATACAGCGCCTGCGGGAAGCCGCCGAAATCATGAATGGTTTTAGGCGCTTCCATGGCCGTCACGCCGGTACCACGGGTAAACCAGTGCGCAGACACCACCACAATCGCCTTCGGACGCGGCAATGTCTCCCCCAGATGACGCCAGGCGCGGGTATAAACGTTGTCTTCCAGAACGTTCATTGGGCTGCCGTGGCCTAAAAACAGTGCAGGCATACGAGAAGAAGACATGGTGGTATCCTTAGAGAAGGTATCAATTTGATGGTTCTACATTACGCGCATTCAGGTGAAGATAAACGCAGATAACCGTGAAGATCATCATCAGGAAATTTGAACGTAAGATATCCCTTAAGGAGAGTGCATGTCAGTACCCTTAATTTTGACCGTGCTTGCGGGTGCCGCGACCTTTATCGGTGCGTTCCTCGGCGTGCTCGGGCAAAAACCGTCTAATCGTCTTCTGGCGTTCTCGCTGGGCTTCGCCGCTGGGATCATGCTGCTTATCTCGCTGATGGAGATGCTGCCAGCAGCGCTTCACACCGAGGGAATGTCTCCGGTTCTGGGCTACGGCATGTTCATCGTTGGTCTGCTGGGCTATTTTGCGCTCGACCGTATGCTGCCCCACGCCCACCCTCAGGATTTGATGCAAAAAAGCGTTACTCCAATCCCCGGCAACATCAAGCGCACGGCGATCCTGCTGACGCTGGGTATCAGCCTGCACAACTTCCCGGAAGGTGTCGCCACGTATGTCACGGCCAGCAGCAATCTGGAAATGGGATTTGGTGTCGCGCTGGCGGTAGCCTTACACAATATTCCTGAAGGACTTGCCGTGGCCGGGCCGGTTTATGCCGCAACGGGTTCAAAACGTACTGCCGTCTTCTGGGCGGGGATTTCCGGGATGGCCGAAATTCTCGGCGGCGTGCTGGCGTGGCTGATCCTTGGAAGCCTCGTCTCCCCTGTCGTGATGGCGGCGATTATGGCTGCCGTGGCCGGGATTATGGTTGCGCTCTCTGTCGATGAGCTGATGCCGCTGGCGAAAGAGATCGATCCTAACAATAATCCCAGCTACGGCGTGCTGTGCGGCATGTCGGTGATGGGGTTAAGCCTGGTGCTGCTGCAAACGGCAGGTATAGGCTGACACGGATGCCCTCATCGATGAGGGCAATTCTTTGATGCGCCCCAGCGCAGTCGTTGCATTTTACACTGTCTGCGGCTCTGTATTTACAATTGGAAAATCAAGAGTTTTTATGGATATTTTTAAGCGCAATATTTTCCAATTAAATTGCGCTTAAAAAACCGCTGCTGCATGAAATATTAACCGGTTACGATAGTAATAAATTATATATTAACCTCCTCTAAAAATATCTTTAAGCCTCATTAATCGTAAAAGCCTCCCTCATCCCGTTATACTTTGCGAGTATTCTGAAAATTAATATTCAGATTATGAATTCAATTGAAAAAGGATATTTTCATGTATATGGGTAAAAAAGTATTGTTAGCGGTTGCGATGGCTGCCATCGTTTCGGGTTCTGCTTTTGCTGATGACCAAGGTTCCGGCAAAATCAAATTCAAAGGCGTGGTCATTGATGCACCGTGCAGCATTGCACCAGACAGCGTTGATAAAGAAGTGGACCTGGGTGAAGTTACCACTGCCGTGATCAACGCTAACAAAAAGTCTACCGCTGTTCCGGTTGATATCAATCTGGAGAACTGCCAGCTTGACGATCCGGCGGACGAAACGGATACGCCAGTGACCAAAGTTGACGTGACCTTCACCAGCGCAGCAACTGACGCTACTGACACCAGCCTGATGAGCAACACCTATGCTAGCGGTGCTCAGAACGTCGGTGTTCGTCTGCTGGACAACAACGAAGCCAACATCACCCTGGGTTCGGCTCAAACGGTCGATCTGCTGGCGGGTTCCACCACTCAGACTCTGCACTTCAAAGCATTAATGGAAGTTGCTCAGGGTAAAACTGCCACAGCGGGTCAGGTTGAAGCGACTGCCAACTATGTGCTGATGTACAAATAAGGCAATGCATCACGATAAAACCGGCTGGCATTATTTGCCAGCCGGTATGTGATATTATTTTGGTAACAGGATGATGACATATAAATTACAATCTAAAATCATCATTGCGTCCCTGTTAATGACGAAGATTGCCTCTGCCACCGAGTTTAATATCAATGCCATTGATAAAGACCAGCGGGGCAGCGTTGACCTCTCCCTTTTTAAAAATGAAATAGCGGTTACCCCTGGCAGCTATTTTGTTACCGTATCAATTAACGACACACCGCTGGCTAACGGCTGGAAGCTTAGCTGGAAAGAGGTAAATAATACGGTACAGGTGTGTATTCCTCCTGAACTGGCGGATACGTTTGCCCTGAAAGAGGAAGTCCGCGACGCCTTACCCGAAAAAGAGGGATGCGTCGACTTTTCCTCCAGACCGGATATCACCTTTAATTTTGAACAAGCGACCCAGACGCTGAAGGTCACCGTACCCCAGGCATGGTTGCAGTACCGCGCCGCCGACTGGATGCCACCCGCAACGTGGGACAATGGCGTACCGGGCGTGATTCTGGATTACAACCTGTTCGCCAGCCACTATCAGCCCAGCGACGGCAGCAGCACCAACAACGCCAACACCTATGGCACGGCGGGCGCGAATATGGGCGCATGGCGCCTGCGCAGTGATTATCAGTACAGCCAAACGCATACCGATGCAGGTTCGGATCATGACGGACGCTTTTCGCGCGTCTACATGTTCCGCCCTCTTCCTTCGCTTGGTGCTAAGCTGACGCTGGGTGAAACGGACTTCCAGTCCTCAATCTTTGACGCTTTTACCTATACCGGCGCCTCCCTGATCAGCGATGAGCGCATGCTCCCCTGGTCGCTGCGTGGCTATGCGCCACAAATTACTGGTATCGCGCAAACCAACGCGACCGTCACCGTCAGCCTGGCCGATCGCGTAATTTATCAAAGCAAAGTCCCACCTGGCCCCTTTGTTATTCAGGATCTTAACCAGTCCGTTCAGGGAACGCTGGACGTAAAAGTGACGGAGGAAGACGGGCGCGTCAGCACCTTCCAGGTCTCGGCGGAATCGGTGCCTTTTTTAACGCGTAAAGGGCAGGTTCGCTACAAGCTGGCGGCGGGTAAAGCGCGTAAAGACGCCTCTCATGACGTCGAAGACACCGGTTTTATGAGCGGTGAATTCTCATGGGGAATGCTGTCAAATACCTCGCTCTATGGCGGGACGCTTGCCGACGGGGATCATTACCGTTCCGTTGCCGCCGGGATCGGGCAAAATATGGCGCATCTGGGTGCCCTCTCTTTTGACGTCACGCAGGCCACCAGCCAGCTCCCCTTCCAGGATAGCCAGACGGGTTACAGCTATCGTTTTAACTACAGTAAGCGTTTCGATACCACCGGCAGCCAGCTTACGCTTGCCAGCTACCGCTACTCCGATCGGAAATTCCTGAGCTATGCCCGCTTCCTTGATTATGACGACAACGATCGTCAGACAGAAAAGCAGACGCTGAGCGTAACCGCCAGCCAGTACATCAGCTCGTTATCGCTCAACCTCTACGTCAACGTACTGCGTCAGACCTGGTGGAACGAAGCCCCGTCCACGACCGGAAGCATTACCGCAGGCTATAACTTTGATCTGGGGCGCTGGAAAAACCTCGGCGTCACCCTCTCCTGGAGCAAAACGCATTACGAAGATGAAGACGACGATACGCAGTTTTATCTTTCCCTGAGCGTACCGATCGATCCGGATCATCGTCTCAGCTACGATCTGCACAACAGCGATAGCCTGAGCCAAAATGTCTCCTGGTACGACACGTCCGACCGCAATAATACCTGGGGCGTCTCCGCGGGGACGGAGAGTGAACACGCGGACGCGGGCGCACAGATGAGCGGCAACTATCAGCACTATTCACCGTTTGGCGATCTGAATATCTCCGGAAGTTATAAAGCTGATGAATATAACTCCCTGAGCGCCAGCTGGAATGGCTCGTTTACCTCAACGGCCAAAGGCGCGGCGCTGCACCGTCGCAGCTACGGAAACGAACCGCGCGTGATGGTCAGTACCGACGGCGTCGGCAACATTCCGCTGAACATGTCACGGGATGAAACCAACCGCTTTGGTATCGGCGTTTTACCGTCGGTTTCCAGTTACTCTCCCGCCAGCGTACAGGTCAATCTGGATAACCTGCCTGACGGCGTCGATGTGGACAACCGCATTACGACCACCACCTGGACCGAGGGGGCGATTGGCTATCGCCAGATTGCGACGCGCGCAGGCAACGATATTGCCGGCATTCTACGTACGCCAGCCGGCACCCCGCCGCTGGGCGCGATTGTTCACCTGCTGGAAAGTGACCAGCAAATCGGCATGGTCGCCGACGAAGGCCACGTCTGGCTGGGTGCGGTAGAGCCTGAACAACAATTCCGGGTAACGTGGGGTGACAATCAGCAGTGTCGCTTCTCGCTGCCTTCACACCTTGAAAACAGTATGCAGTTGATACTGCCATGTCAGTAAGAAACCATGATGAAACTCACCTCTTTTACCAGCCTGTGCCTGATGTTAATCGGCACCGCATTTACCACTCACGCTGCCGTTAACCTGGACCGCACCCGCATTGTGTTTCCGGAAAGCGATAAGGCCAGCAGCCTCAAGATTGATAATCAGAGCAAAACGTTGCCTTATCTGGCGCTCTCCTGGATAGAAGATGAAAACGGACGCAAGGAGGACAGCCATTTTATGGCGCTTCCGCCGATCCAACGTCTTGAAGCGGGCGCCTCGTCTCAGGTCCGGATTGTGAAGCAGGCCGCGACCGCCCGGTTGCCGAAAGACCGGGAATCACTGTTTTATTTCAACCTGCGCGAGGTGCCGCCGAAAAGTTCCAGCGCGAGCGAGGAACGCAGCGTAATGCAGGTCGCGATGCAGAGCAGGATCAAACTGTTCTGGCGTCCCAAAGCGATCGCCAAAAAGGCAGGCGATCAGGCAGAAATGCGTATGGAAGTCACCGCAAACGCGAAAGGGCTCACCGTGCATAACCCTACGCCTTATTACATCACGCTGGCGTGGCTGAGCAAAAATGCGAAAACCATGCTGCCCGGTTTTGACAGCCTGATGATCGCCCCGTTTGCGACGGCGACAACCTCTACCGGTGACTATCACGGAAACTACTACAGCATTGGCTACATCGATGATTACGGTGCGCTGAAAAAGGTCGACGCGCAATGTTCAGGTACGGCGAAATGTACGCTCAGCGAGCATAAGGTCGATAAAGATGCGCAAGCTCGCTAATCTGCTGTTCCTGCTGCTGATATCCGCTCTGCCCGTAAGAGAAGCGCTGGCGCTGGACTGCTATCTTGGTGCTTCAGGCGGGCCGGTTGAAGAGACAAAAACCATCTCGCCCTTTGCTATCCCCAGCAACGCGCAGGTGGGGCAGAAAATCTGGGAATCAGATGACATTAAAATCCCGGTTACCTGCGATCACAACGTCACCAGCGGCTTTCAGCCGGAAGACGTTTACGCCTGGGTCAACCCTTACCCGGCCGCAACGGACCCTTACTATGAGCTTGGCGTAACCTACGAAGGTGTGGACTACGATGCCACGGGCCAGCCGAATGGCGTGGATACCCGCCAGTGTCTCGATAACAAGAACATCCTCATCTATACCCCGGCTCAGATCCGGCAGATGGGCTGGGAAAACCTGATCTGCTCCGGTAACCCGGATGACGTCCATACGACACGCACGTTTATTGCCCGCTTTCGCCTGTTTGTAAAAATTAAGGCGATTCCGCCTCACGGCTACGTGAGTTCGCTCGGCGATTACATCGTGGTGCAGTTTGACGGTAAAGGCGGGGTCAACCAGATGGCCGACGCGAAAAACCTGAAGTATCACATCAACGGCTTGCAAAACATTACCGTTCTGGACTGCGGGGCAACCTTCAGCATCTACCCTGAAAACCAGGAGATCGATTTTGGCACCTTCAGCGCTCGCGACATTGTGAACCAGAAAACGCGCGTTCGTGAATTTACGGTTAAAACCACCAAGGTGCAGGACGCGCAGTGCTCTGATGGATTCAAAATGGACTCGTCATTCTACACGAACGAAAAGCTCAGCGCTGACGATACGGCGCTGTTGATTGGCAACGGGCTAAAACTGCGTATTCTGAACGGAACGGATCCGTTTACCTTCAACCACTATCAGGAGTATGCCGACTTCACCGGGAGTACGTTGCAGTATGAGCAAAAGTACACGGCAGAGCTGTCGTGGGATGAGGGAAAAGCGATCCAGTCCGGACCGTTTGAAACCGTGGTGCTGTTTAAAATTAACTACCACTAGCGACAAAAAAAGCCGGGTTTCCCCGGCTTTTTCACATCAACGGTCTCAGCTGGCCTTGCGCTCGTGCGCCTGACGGTATTCCACCAGATCTTCAATTGTGACAACCGGCATGTTGTGCAGACGCGCAAAGGTGATGCACTCTGGCGCGCGGGCCATGGTGCCGTCATCGTTGGTCAGTTCACACAGCACGCCCGCAGGCTTAAAGCCCGCCAGTGTCACCAGGTCGATCGTCGCTTCGGTGTGACCACCGCGGGTCAGCACACCGCCCGCCTGCGCGCGCAGCGGGAAGACGTGGCCTGGACGATGCAGATCGGAGGGTTTCGCATCATCAGCAATGGCGGCACGCACGGTGGTCAGGCGGTCAGCCGCCGATACACCGGTAGTCACGCCATGCGCCGCTTCAATGGTCACGGTAAAGCCGGTACCAAAGGCGCTGGTGTTGTTCTCAACCATCATCGGCAGCTCAAGCTGCTTACGACGATCTTCGGTAATACACAGGCATACGATGCCGCTGCCGTGACGGATGGTCAGCGCCATCTGTTCAACGGTCATGTTTTCGGCGGCGAAAATCATGTCGCCTTCGTTTTCACGGTTTTCATCGTCAAGCACCATCACACCGCGGCCTTCGCGCAGTGCATCCAGTGCATGTTCAACACGTTGAGTTGAAGTGCCAAAAGAGGAAAGTAGCGTCTGATTCATGGTAAAAAAACCTCATTAACATTATGGTTACCAGAATCAGGGCAGTCTTAGGAGCGCCGTATAAGCGGCAAAAAGATAACGTGAGCGGGCCCATGCCCGACTGGATCGTTACTCTCTCCCATCCGGACTTTAACCGTCGGCCCCGGAATTACACCGGATCTGCTGACCTTTGAGAATTCACCCAAAGCGCTCGCGGGCTTTCAGCGTTAAGCTGATTTACCGCCGGTGGGGAATTTCGCCCCGCCCTGAGAATAAGCGAGATAACTATAACGCTATTGATTAACCTGGGCAATGCATAAGCTTCAAACAAATCTGCTTTATCCTGGGTCATGACGCGCTACAATGTTCATCAACACCGACTTATCAAGGGAAGCCATTATGATTGACCCGAAAAAAATTGAGCAGATCGCGCGTCAGGTTCATGAGTCCATGCCAAAGGGCATTCGTGAATTTGGTGATGACGTTGAGAAGAAAATCCGCCAGACGCTGCAGGCGCAGTTGGTTCGCCTTGATTTAGTCAGCCGCGAAGAGTTTGACGTGCAGACCCAGGTTCTGCTGCGCACCCGCGAGAAGCTGGCGCTGCTGGAACAGCGTCTGAGCGAGCTGGAAAACCGCAATGCGCCGGAAGAAGTGAAGCCGGCACCGGCCATTCCACCGGTGGACGATCAGGAGTAAGTGCGGCCTGATGCCCTCTCCCACAGGGAGAGGGTGAAAAAAAACGGGCCAACTGGCCCGTTTTTTACTGACTGTCTTTCTGGATCTTCTTGATGATGTTGGTGGTTGAACACCCGTCCTCAAAATTGAGCACCATCACCTCACCGCCGTTGGCCCAGACCTCTTCGCTACCTGCGATTTGCTCTGGCTTGTAATCGCCGCCCTTCACCAGCAGGTCTGGCAGGATCCCGGCAATCAGGCGCTGCGGGGTATCTTCTTCAAACGACACCACCCAGTCCACCGCTTCCAGCGCGCCAAGCACAATCATACGTTGCTCGAGCGGGTTCACCGGGCGCGTTTCGCCCTTCAGACGTTTGGTCGACGCATCGCTGTTCACTGCCACAATGAGGCGATCGCCCAGCTTGCGCGCATTCGCCAGATACGACACGTGGCCCGCGTGCAGGATGTCGAACACGCCGTTGGTCATCACCACTTTTTCACCGCGCTTGCGCGCGGCGGCAACGGCCACCTTCAGCTCGTCTTCGGTCATGACGCCAAAACCGGTATCCGCACGCCCGCGCACCGCGTTTTCCAGCTCGATTGGCGAAACGGTTGAAGTACCCAATTTACCGACGACCACGCCCGCCGCGGCGTTCGCGAAGTAGCACGCCTCTTCCAGGGAGTTACCCGCCGCCAGCGTTGCCGCCAGCACGCCGATCACCGTATCACCGGCACCGGTCACGTCGTACACTTCCTGCGCCTGGGTTGGCATATGCAGCGGCGCCTTGCCCGGCTGCAGCAGCGTCATCCCCTGCTCGGAGCGGGTGACCAGCAGCGCGGACAGCTCGAAGTCAGCAATGATCTTCATGCCGCGCTCAACCAGTTCTTCCTCGGTTTTGCACTTGCCCGCCACCGCTTCGAACTCAGAAAGGTTTGGCGTCAGCAGGGTTGCGCCGCGATAGCGCTCAAAATCGGTGCCTTTCGGGTCGATCAGCACCGGTACGCTGGCTTTACGCGCCAGCTGAATCATCGTTTGCACGCTCGCCAGCGCGCCTTTGGCGTAGTCAGACAGCACCAGCGCACCGATGTTGCCCAGCGCCTGGTTAATGCGCTCGTGCAGCGGCTCGGGATCAACGCCTTCGAACCCTTCTTCAAAATCGAGGCGGATCAGCTGCTGGTTACGCGACAGCACGCGCAGCTTGGTGATGGTTGGGTGTGTCGGAACAGAAACGAAGTCGCACTTCACGTTCACGTCCGCCAGCGACTTGCTCAGCGCACGCGCCGCATCGTCGATACCGGTCAGGCCCACCAGACGCGAGTGCGCGCCCAGCGAGGCTATATTCATCGCCACGTTTGCCGCGCCACCTGGACGCTCTTCAATGGTGTCGACCTTAACCACCGGTACCGGCGCTTCAGGAGAGATGCGGCTGGTCGGCCCATACCAGTAGCGATCCAGCATCACATCCCCGACAACCATTACTCCAGCACGTTCAAACTCTGGCAGTGTTACTTTCATTCCTGACTCCAGAAAGATTCACAATTTGCGCGCGATAATATCACACTTGTTTTGTTACGCACGGCTCCACCAGCCATTTCTGCCAGCTTGCCGTCACCTGGGCGCGCTCTGCGGTAAAACAGTCCAGCGCCACGTGGCCCGGCTGTTCCTGCAACGCCAGGTGATGAAGTTCATCGCGCAGCGTGGTGTAGGCGCGGGTTAAGGCCTGCGCCTCCTGCTCGTCCATAATGTCGTTTTGCGCCAGCAGTTCCAGAATGCGCACGTTATCGGACCAGCGGGTTAACTTCGGCTTGTCGTGGGCATGCAGTAGCACCAGGTACTGAGTGATGAACTCAATATCGGTAATCCCGCCCTCATCGGCTTTAATATCAAAGCGATCGCGATGTTTGTTACCCAAATGCGCGCGCATTTTCTCACGCATTTCGCGCACTTCAGTTTGCAGGGTGCTGCCCTCGCGCGGGGTCGTCATGACTGACTTGCGGACCGCATCGAACTGCGTTTTGAGCTGCGGATCGCCGTACACCACGCGGGCGCGCACTAACGCCTGATGTTCCCACGTCCAGGCTTCGTTCTTCTGATAGTCAGCAAAAGCGTCCGTCGAGGTGACCAGCATGCCTGCCGCGCCGGACGGGCGCAGACGCGCGTCCACCTCGTACAGAATGCCCGACGAAGTGCGGGTGCTGAACAGGTGCATTATGCGCTGGGCCAGGCGCAGGTAGAACTGCCGCCCGTCAATCTCACGTTCGCCGTCGGTCATCACGTCAACCGGGCAGTCGTGCAGGAAAATCAGATCCAGATCGGAGCTGTAGCCCAGCTCCCAGCCGCCCAGCTTGCCGTAACCGACCACGGCAAACCCTCGCCCCTCGCGGTCAGCAAGATGCTTCGGCTGGCCATAGCGGGCCACCATCTGCACCCACGCCTGGTGGACTACCGCGTCGATGATCGCCTCCGCCAGCCAGGTTAAGTGATCGCTCACTTTCATTACCGGCAGCGTACCCGCGATATCCGCCGCCGCTACGCGCAGCATCTGCGCCTGCTTAAACTGACGCAGCGCCTCCAGCTGCTGCTCTTCGTCCTCTTCCGGCACGCGCAGCAGATACTGGCGCAGCTCGTCGCGGTAAGCGTCCGTCGCCGTCGGCTGATAGAGCGTGTTCGGGTCAAGCAGTTCGTCCAGCAGCAGTGGGTATCGCGCCAGCTTGTTGGCCACCATCGGCGACGCGGCGCAGAGGGAAATCAGGTGTTTCAGCGCCCCCGGAAACTCGCTCAGCAGTTCAAGATAGGTGGTACGCGTGATAATCCCGCTCAGCAGCGGCATCATGCGCGACAGCGGCACCGGCGCATCCTCGCGGGAGCAGACGTCGCTCAGCAGATGCGGCATCAGATGATCCAGCACCTGCCGACCGCGCGGGCCAATGGCGCGCTTGTTCAGCTCAAGGCGGAAATCGGCAATCAAGGCCACCACGCGATGGCGGGCATCGTCGCTTAAGTGCGCCAGCACCGGCGTGGTGTCATCTTCCTGGAGCGCGTCCTGCCACAGTTCGCGCCAGTGCTCGGAGAGCGCATCGTCCGGCGATTCACTTTCGTCGTCACCAATAAGATCGTTAAAGATGCGGCGCACGCCTGCCATATGGGCATCCAGCCGTTCGGTCAACGTTGACCAGTCATCCGCCCGCATGCCCCAGGCCAGGCGCGCCCGGTTAAGGTCATCGCCCGGCAGGGTCTGGGTCTGTTCGTCGTTAATGCTTTGCAGCAGGTTTTCCAGACGGCGCAGGAACAGATAGGCCTCGCGCAGGGTTTGCGCGTCGCCGTACGGAAGCAAATGCAGTTGCTCAATGGCGCTCAGCGTCGGCAGTAGCGAGCGGGACTGCAGCGACGGCTCGCGCCCGCCGCGGATCAGCTGGAAGACCTGAACGATAAATTCGATTTCGCGGATGCCGCCCGCGCCAAGCTTGATGTTGTCCTTCAGACCGCGACGGCGCACCTCGCGGGCGATCATCCCTTTCATATTGCGCAGGGACTGGATCACGCTAAAGTCGATGTAACGGCGGAACACGAACGGGCGCAGCATGGCACGCAGCTCATTGGCGTAGGCGTCGTCGCTGTCGCCCATGATCCGCGCTTTGACCATCGCGTAACGCTCCCAGTCGCGCCCCTGCTCCTGGTAATAATCTTCCAGCGCGGCGAAGCTCAGCACCAGCGGGCCACTGTCGCCAAACGGGCGCAGGCGCATGTCCACGCGGTAAACAAAGCCGTCCTGCGTAGGCTGGTCCAGCGCCTTAATCAGACGCTGCCCGAGTCGGGTAAAGAACTGGGCGTTATCCAGCTCGCGACGACCGCCTCGCGTGGCGCCATTCTCCGGCCAGGCAAAGATCAGGTCGATATCCGAGGAGAAGTTCAGCTCGCAGCCGCCCAGCTTGCCCATCCCCAGAATCAACAGCGGCTGCGGAACCCCTTCTTCGCTGCACGGCGTGCCCCACTCTTTACAGCAGGCGGCGTAGAGCCAGTCCCGCGCGGCGACAATCAGCGTCTGCGCCAGCTCGCTCAACTGCTGCAAGGTGCTCTCTTCACTCACCAGCTCCAGCGCCTGCGCCCAGGCAATGCGCACCATCACCCGGCGGCGGAACTGACGCAGAACGCGCATCAGCGTGGCTTCATCCGCCACCTCTGCCAGCGCGGTTTGCAGCCAGCCAGCATAGTGCCGCCACTCGTCAGCCTGCGGCGGCGCGCTTTCCAGCTCTGCCAGCCAGTCAGGATTGGCGCTGACGCTCTCCTGCACAAAATCACTGAACGTGAGCACGCTTTTCGCCTGCTCGCTTAACGATGACGCGGGTAACGACTCGGGCAGACGTTCGCAAACGGTTTGCCAGTGCTGCTGTAACTGCGAAGAAAGCGGCATATCAGGGGTTCCTTGCCAGAATTAACGTTTTCCGCTGTGCAGCCAGTATGGATCCTGCGAAATGGCTTCGTTGCGGAAATGCTCGATCTCAATCTGCTGACGGGTCTCAATGGCATGCTTAAGCCCCTGCCAGTTCTCCAGCCAGGCCTGCGCCTTCACGCCCTCGTACGCTCCCGACAGAAGCAATATGCTGTCGATATTACGCGCCAGGCGGGGAAGCTGGTCGGCATACTGGTCGCCCAGCGGATGCGCGAAGGTGGTTCTCAGCTCGGCGGCGTGGCGGGAAAGATGGATATCCGCGAAGCGTTTAAAGTTGTCCGCGATTTTGGTCTGCGCTTTTGCATCGAGGAAGACGCGCCAGCCGCGCGTCACCAGAAACTCGGTCAGCGCCAGTTTTGCCGCGGCATTTTGCGGGCTATAAAGCGCGGTTTGCGCCGACACGTCGGAAAGCAGCAGCGTTTCGGTCTGGGTCAGCAGATCGCGTAAGTGAGCGCTAGCTTTACGCGGTACGATACCGCCAAACAGCGTCAGGGTATGACGCACCAGTCCGATAGCGGCCAGCACCTGTTTTTTGGCATTTTTGACGTTACGCGCCCACAGTTCTTCATGGTACTGCCATTGGGAGAGCGCCAGCTCCAGCGCCGCTTCCATGCCCTGCTCAATGCTGGCTTTCGGGACGACGCGCAAAATCGGAGTCTCTCTCAGCACGCGTGGCGCATTTCCGGCAGCCAGGTGGTAGCCCCGCGCCGCTTTGCTCAAGCTGCCCTGACGTAAACCCGGCTGGCTTACCAGCTTGCGCGCCAGCTTCAGCACGTCGCTCGCATCCCCTTCCAGAAGTTCCAGCTCCAGCTCGCAGATCGGTTCCTGGAACTCACCCGCCTTCACCTCGCCTAAATCCAACGCGATTTCAATGCGGCTTTTGCCTTCCGTCACCAGCCATTTCTCGCGAGCGAAATCGGTGCTGAACAGCGGCTGCACCTGCCCAGCCAGCGTGGTGGGCAGTTCGCCTTCCGGCCAGACTTCCGCCGGGAAACGTTCCAGCTCAAGTTCTGGCTTACTGATGTCGATATTGTATTCCGGGCGCTGATGCAAACCGCCGACCACGCGGCCGGCGATTTTCATCGTCATCTCGTAGCGTCCGTTCGCGCCGCGGATGCGCAGCCCCATATCGTGGTTGCGCAGCCAGTTGTCCGGCGTTTCGTAGTAGATGTTGAGCAACGGTACGGGTTCATGGTGCTCGCCGGAGAGCGTATTCAGATGCTGACGGAGCGCGTCAACGCTGTCTTTTTCGACGATAAATTTTAATTCGATTTCCTGAGCCATAGCCTTGTACTTTTGCGGGCGTCACAGACGCGTCAATGAGGGCGAACTTCCTCGCCATTTATTTGTCAGTACATAGTATTTTGCGCCAAATTGCCATGCAATGAGCAATTTGTCGGGCGTAAATGTGTAGAGTCGTGACACAGATGATTCTGATTGCTGATGAATGCTTTGCGTAGAGACACTGTTGCCACTACTATCGTTCCACTTTTTATGAAAATAACGACTAATGATGCTTAAATTACGCCTGATTGGACTTACTTTACTCGCTTTTAGCGCCGCAACCGCAGTGCACGCTGAAGAGAAGCGTTACGTTTCTGACGAACTTAACACCTGGGTGCGCAGTGGCCCCGGAGATAATTATCGCCTCGTGGGCACGGTGAATGCCGGCGAGGAAGTCACCCTGTTGCAGACCAACGCGGAGACCAATTACGGTCAGGTTCGCGACAGTTCCGGCCGTACCTCCTGGATCCCAATGAAAGAGCTGAGCACCGTGCCAAGCCTGCGCACCCGCGTGCCGGATCTGGAAAATCAGGTGAAGACCCTCACCGACAAGCTGAACAACATCGACGGGACCTGGAACCAGCGCACCGCTGAAATGCAGCAGAAAGTGGCGCAGAGCGACGGCGTGATCAACGGTCTGAAAGAAGAGAATCAAAAGCTCAAAAACGAGCTGATCGTCGCGCAGAAAAAAGTGAACGCCGCGAACCTGCAGCTTGATGACAAACAGCGCACCATTATCATGCAGTGGTTTATGTATGGTGGCGGCGTGCTGGGCGTTGGTCTGGTGCTGGGTCTGGTTCTGCCACATCTGATCCCAAGCCGTAAGCGTAAAGATCGCTGGATGAACTAATTCGTCTTCTCTGCCAGACTTACGTATCATTCTGGAAAAGAGAAAACGGGAGAGTTGGGCGTGAAGAGTTATCTGGTCGGTGGTGCGGTACGTGATGCGTTATTAGGTCTGCCGGTCAAAGATAAAGACTGGGTGGTGGTGGGCGCCACCCCGGAAGAGATGCTCGACGCGGGCTACCAGCAGGTAGGCCGCGATTTTCCCGTGTTCCTGCATCCGAAAAGCCGGGAAGAGTACGCCCTGGCGCGTACCGAACGGAAATCCGGTTCCGGTTATACCGGCTTCACCTGCTACGCCGCGCCGGATGTGACGCTGGAGCAGGATCTGCTGCGCCGCGATCTCACCATTAACGCCCTGGCCCAGGACGAAAACGGCCATATCATCGACGCCTACGGCGGGCAGGACGACCTGCGCGATCGTCTTTTGCGTCACGTCTCCCCGGCATTTTCTGAAGATCCGCTCCGCGTGCTGCGCGTGGCGCGTTTTGCCGCGCGTTACGCGCATCTGAGCTTCCGTATTGCGGATGAGACGATGGCGTTGATGACGGCCATGACCGAGGCGGGCGAGCTGGAACACCTGACGCCGGAGCGCGTCTGGAAAGAGACGGAAAATGCCCTCACCACCCGCAACCCGCAGGTCTTTTTCCAGGTTCTGCGCGACTGCGGCGCGCTGAAGGTGCTGTTCCCGGAAATCGACGCGCTGTTTGGCGTGCCCGCACCGGCGAAATGGCATCCCGAAATTGATACCGGCGTGCACACGCTGATGACGCTGAGCATGGCCGCCATGCTCAGCCCTGAGGTGGACGTACGTTTTTCCACCCTGTGCCACGATCTCGGCAAAGGCTTAACGCCGAAAGAGTTCTGGCCGCGCCATCACGGGCACGGTCCGGCGGGGGTAAAGCTGGTTGACGGGCTCTGCCAGCGTCTGCGCGTGCCGAATGACATCCGCGATCTGGCAAAGCTGGTCGCCGAGTTCCACGACCTGATCCATACCTTCCCGATCCTGAAGCCCGCCACCATCGTGAAGCTGTTCGATAATATCGACGCCTGGCGCAAGCCGCAGCGCGTGGAGCAGATCGCACTCACCAGCGAAGCGGACGTGCGCGGCCGCACCGGGTTTGAAGCGTCCGATTATCCCCAGGGGCGTTTGCTGCGCGAAGCGTGGGAAGTCGCAAAAGCGGTGCCAACGAAAGACGTGGTTGAGGCAGGATTTAAAGGCCCGGAGATTCGCGAGGAGCTAACCAAACGGCGGATTGACGCGGTTACCGCGTGGAAGGAAAAGCGTTGCCCTCAGCCGAAAGAGTGAGGGCAATCGGTTATCAGAAGAAGACCACGTACACCGCAGCCGCGACGATAAAGCGGTAGATCGCGAACGGAATAAACGAGATACGCTTAATCAGCTGCAGGAAGGTTTTGATGGCAATCAGCGCCACGATAAAGGCGGTGATAAAGCCCACGGCAAACATCGGAATATCGCCTGTGGTCAGGAAGCCAATGCTTTTGTAAAGGTCCAGCGCGGTGGCGCCCATCATCATCGGCACCGCCAGCAGGAACGAGAACTCGGACGCCGCATAGCGGCTCACGCCCATCAGCATCCCGCCTGAAATGGTCGCACCTGAACGGGAGAAGCCCGGCCACAGCGCCAGACACTGGAAGCAGCCAATGATAAACGCCTGACGATAGGTCATATCGTCCAGGCCTTCCGCACGCGGGACTTTTGGCTTCAGCACTTCCGCGGCAATCAGCAGGAAACCGCCCACCACCAGCGCGTACATGACGTTAATCGGGTTAAACAGCGATTTAATGGTGTCGTGGAATACCAGCCCCAATACCACCGCCGGGATCATCCCGAGCAGGATGTGAATCAGCGTCAGGCGGCCTTTGCCCTCTCCTTCACGCTGCGGCAGACGGCCAAAATGGATGCCGATCAGGCCAAACAGGCGACGCCAGAACATCACCACCACCGCCAGAATCGAGCCCAGCTGAATTACCACCTCAAACGTCTTTGCGGTATCGCCTTCGAAGCCAAGCAGATGGCCAACGATAATCATATGGCCCGTACTGGAAACCGGCAAAAACTCCGTCAATCCTTCGACCACACCCAGAATTGCCGCCACCAGCAGCGAGTGCATATCGCTCATCTATAAACCCCTAAAAAAGATATAAAAAAACGGTCGCCCCTAACGGCTACCGTGAAAGATACAGCCTTAAGACCGATATAACCTAAAATGGTTTAGCAATTATGACGTTAAATCTTTCCTTTCAGATTTGTGCCACGCTCGATAATCACGCCTACGTTGGCGGCGCGCGCCACCGCGCCCGGCTTGCTCAGCTTAATGCGTACCCACGGTGAGTTGAATTTGGTCAGCAGCAGATCCGCCACCTCTTCCGCCACCCGTTCCACCAACGCAAAACGCTGTCCTTCCACGTGGCCGATCACCGCTTCGCTGATGTCGGCATAGCTCAGACAGTCATTCACGTCATCGCTTTTTGCCGATTTGCGGTTATCCCATCCCATTTCGATATCGAACACCAGTTTCTGCTCGATGGTCTGTTCCCAGTCGTAAACACCAATTGTGGTGATTACCGAAAGTTGCTCTATAAATACAATATCCATCACGACCTGCCTGCTTTTTGGCTAAACCGGATACCACTTCCGGCGAATTATGCGTATTATCCACAGATGCTGAGAATACAGATACATTTTCAAAACGGAACAGCGTTATGAGTGCAATCGCGCCTGGAATGATCCTCCTCGCCTATCTTTGCGGCTCAATCTCCAGCGCCATTCTGGTCTGCCGCATTGCCGGGTTACCTGACCCGCGTGAAAGTGGTTCCGGGAATCCGGGAGCGACCAACGTGCTTCGAATTGGCGGCAAGGGAGCAGCCGTAGCGGTTTTGATTTTTGATGTTCTGAAGGGGATGCTACCCGTCTGGGGCGCGTATGCGCTGGGCGTCACGCCATTCTGGCTGGGGCTCATCGCCATCGCCGCCTGCGTCGGCCATATCTGGCCCGTATTCTTCGGCTTTAAAGGGGGCAAAGGGGTGGCGACCGCCTTTGGTGCCATCGCGCCCATCGGATGGGACTTAACCGGCGTCATGGCCGGGACCTGGCTGCTGACCATTCTGCTGAGCGGCTATTCGTCGCTGGGTGCCATCGTCAGCGCGCTGATTGCCCCGTTTTACGTCTGGTGGTTTAAACCCCAATTCACCTTCCCGGTATCGATGCTCTCCTGCCTGATCCTGCTGCGTCATCACGACAATATCCAGCGCTTGTGGCGACGCCAGGAAACGAAGATCTGGACGAAGCTCAAGCGAAAGAAAAAAGATCCCGAGTAGGCGGTTAGTTATGCCTTATAACCAAATGTGATTTTTGTCACCTTCTGCCTGTGGTAACTGTTAGAGACACAACACAACCACACAAAAAGAATATGGCAGAAATCACAGACACCACTCCCCTTTCAACGGCAGGAATTCCCCCTGATGGCGACATTCAGTGGGTGCGCAGTGCATCGGACGTTTCACGTCTCGTTAATGACGGCTCACAGGGCCGGGCTAACGCCCGGATCGTGGTCGGTATCGCTCTGGGCGGGATTTTCCTCGATGCCTACGATCTAGGCGCGCTGGCGTTCGGCATTAAAGACATTACCCGCGAATTTAACCTGACGCCCGCCGGTACCGGCATGGTGGCCTCGGCGATTACCTTTGGTGCGATTGTCGGGGCGCTGCTCGGCGGTTACCTCACGGATAAAATCGGGCGCTACCGCGTCTTTATGGCCGACATGGTATTCTTTGTCGTCGCCGCTATCGCCTGCGCGCTGGCCCCGAATGAATATGTGCTGGCGGGCGCGCGCTTTGTGATGGGCCTTGGCGTGGGGATCGACCTTCCCGTGGCGATGGCGTTCCTGAGCGAGTTTGCCAGGCTGAAAGGGCCGGGCAATAAGGCCTCCAGCGTCGCGATGTGGTGCCCTACCTGGTATGCGGCGATCAGCATCTCTTACCTTCTGGTTCTCTTTTTCTACGCCGTGCTGCCGGAAAGCCACAGCGACTGGCTCTGGCGTTTGATTCTCGGCTTTGGCGCGGTACCCGCGCTGGTGATTATCGCCATCCGCAGCCGCTATATGAGCGAATCGCCGGTCTGGGCGGCGAATCAGGGCAACCTGAAAGAGGCGGCGTCCATTTTGCGGCAGTCGTACAATATTAACGCCCACGTCCCGCAGGATGCGCTCACCCAGCCTGCGCCTGTCGTGAATAAAGCCAAATGGTCGAACTATCTGAACCTGTTCCACGGCATCTATCTGCGGCGTACCACGCTCGCCACGCTGCTGTCCGTCGTCTCCTCGTTCGCCTATAACGCCGTGGCCTTTGGCCTGCCGGTGATTATTTCAAGCTTCTTCGTGCAGTCTATGCTGACCACTATTGTGATCTCGCTGGCGCTGAACCTGCTGTTTGCGTTTATCGGCGGATTACTGGCGGTGCGCTACGTGCCGCGCTTCGGCGCGTGGCGGATGTCGCTGGCGGGTTACGCCTGTCAGCTTGTGGCGCTGCTGGGGCTGGCGCTGATTGGTCGACCGGACGGTGCTTCTGAAGGTGTGCTTGCCGTGGCGATGCTGGCGCTTTTTCTGTTCGGTCAGGGATTTGGCCCGGGCGCGCATACCATGACGTTCGCCTCGCTGAGCTACCCGACCTCGCTGCGCGGCGTGGGCGTGGGTCTCAACCAGACGCTGATGCGCAGCAGCTCCACGCTGTCGCTGTTCCTGTTCCCGCTGCTGGTCGCGTCTCTCGACACCGCCGTGTTCTGGGTGATTGCGCTGGCGCCGTTTATCGGTCTGGCGTCATTGCTGGCGATCCGCTGGGAGCCGTCCGGGTATGATGTGGATGCGGAGGACTACCGGTAACGACACATCGCTTCGGTGGGTTCCCTCCACCGAAGTGCGCTTACAAATCTTCCAGCAGCGTTCGGGAGAGTTTTTTTAGCATTTCCAGCTCATCATCATTCATCCGCATGCTGCAGCGAATCTGGTCCGGCAGCGCCATCACCTGCTTTTTCAGTTCTTTCGCTTTATCGGTCAATACGACATTTTTCATCCTTTCATCCCCCACAACCGCGATACGGTTGAGAAAACCTTTTGCCTCAAGCTTCTGAACCAGCGGGGTCAATGTGCCTGAATCAAAATAGGTTTTATCGCTGAGATCGCGAAGCGGGATGTTGTCTTTCTCATAAAGCGCCATCAAAACAACAAATTGCGGATAGGTCAGATCCATCTCCTGCAGCAGGGGGCGATACTGGCGCACGAACGCATTGGTGACCGAGTACAGCGAGAAGCACAATAAATCATCTAGTGTTTTGTTTTCTTTCATTTTTCTATCAACCCTGAATCTGTTGTCTAAAAAAAATTATAAATAATGTTTGACTAAAAGTATCTTGCGCGCAAGTATTACATCAACAACTAAGTAGCGCACTATTTAGTTATCCAATCAAATACGTTAAAAGGGGTACCACCATGAAAACATTAACCGCCATCCTGATTTCTTCCGTCTTCGCGTCAGCCGCGGCATCCGCTCAAACCACCAATACTCCAGCCCCGACCGCAGGCGTACAGGCATTTCTTGATGTCCTGAATGCTGGCAAAGGGAAACCGATGGAACAGATGACCCCGCAGGAGGCCCGCCAGGTACTGATCGGCGCGCAGCAAGGAGCAAAATTGCCGCCCGCTCAGGTGACTGAAAAAACGATCCAGGTCAATGGCCAGACGATCGCCCTAAAAATTGTGAAGCCTGAACATGCTGCCGGTACGCTCCCGGTATTTATGTTCTTCCACGGTGGCGGTTGGGTGCTGGGTGATTTTCCAACCCACGAACGTTTAATCCGCGATCTGGTTCGTGCATCAGGCGCCGCAGCGGTTTACGTTGATTACACACCGTCACCTGAAGCCCATTTCCCGGTGGCAATCAATCAGGCCTATGAAGCGACAAAATGGGTAGCCGAGCACGGCCAGGAAATTGGCGTGGACGGCAGCCGTCTGGGCCTGGTTGGTAACAGCGTGGGCGGCAACATGGTGGCTTCAGTGGCGTTGCAGGCCAAACAGTTTAATGGGCCAAAAATTCGCTACAACGTGATGCTCTGGCCAGTGACGGACGCCAGCTTTGATACGGCTTCCTATCACCAGTTCGAAAATGGCTACTTCCTGTCAAAAAACATGATGAAATGGTTCTGGGACAACTACACCACCAGCGCTGCCGATCGTAACAATATCCTTGCCTCTCCGCTTCGCGCCAGCACTGCACAGTTGAAAGGCTTCCCGGAGACGCTGATTCAGACAGCTGAGCTGGACGTTCTGCGGGATGAAGGTGAAGCATTCGGGCGTAAACTGGATGCGGCTGGCGTCCCGGTGACCGTCACGCGCTATAACGGCATGATCCACGATTACGGCCTGCTTAACCCGCTGAGCCAGGAGCCAACGGTTAAAGTCGCCCTTGAGCAGGCAGGTGCAGCATTGCATGACCACCTGAAATAGGATCGTCATGCTTCATACAGAGCACGGCCCCGGGCCGTGCTTTTTAATTTCCTCTATCCATAAGCGACTCATATGACAGCCTTCATTTCCGCCAGGGCATACTGAAACGACCCCGATGATGCGCAGATGGAAGCAGCATGTTAGCAGCTCAGGTCACTGATAATACGTATAAAGGCTGGCAGGCGTCGCTTGCCCTGCAGTTTTGTCACGCCCCTGAGAAAACCCTCCTGCGTTCCGCGCGCCACGTCGGGCCGCTCACCGTACAACGTCCGTTTTACCCCGAAGGAAAAACCTGCCACCTCTATCTGCTGCACCCGCCCGGCGGCGTCGTGGGCGGCGATACGCTGGATATTTCCGTTCGGCTCGATGCCAAAAGCCACGCGCTTATCACCATGCCCGGCGCCAGCAAGTTCTACCGCAGCAGCGGCCCGCAGGCGCGTCTGAGCCAGCACTTTTATCTTGATGAAAACGCCACGCTGGAGTGGCTGCCGCAGGACACCATTATCTTTCCCGGCGCGAACGCCGCGCTGCGTTCCATCTTCCACCTTAAGGCCTCCAGCACGCTGCTGGCGTGGGAGCTGTACTGCCTGGGCCGCCCGGTAATCGGTGAGACCTTCAGCCACGGCACGCTGGAGAGCCGCCTTGAGGTGTGGGTGGATGACGAACCGCGCCTGATAGAGCGCCAGCACCTCGGCGACGGCGATCTCACGCCCGTTGCCGGACACCCGTGGATCGGCACCCTGCTGTTCTATCCGGCCCGGGAAGAGCATCTCGACACGGTGCGCGCGCTGCTCGCGCCTCTGGGCCATTTTGCGGGGGCAACGCTCACCGACGATCTGCTGTCGGTGCGTTTTCTCTCCCACGACAACCTGATTTGCCAGCGGGCGATGCGCGACATCTGGCAGTCGCTTCGCCCGCTTCTCACCACCAAAACCGCCTGTTCGCCGCGCATCTGGCAGACATAAGAGAAACGTTATGGAACTGACCCCCAGAGAAAAAGACAAGCTGTTGCTGTTTACCGCCGCGCTGGTTGCCGAACGCCGCCTTGCGCGCGGGGTAAAGCTCAACTACCCGGAATCGGTCGCGTTGATCAGCGCCTTCATCATGGAAGGCGCGCGCGACGGCGAAACCGTCGCCGCGCTGATGGAGGCGGGCCGCCACGTCCTTACGCGCGATCAGGTGATGGAGGGCGTGCCGGAGATGATCCCGGATATTCAGGTGGAAGCCACCTTCCCGGACGGCTCCAAGCTCGTCACCGTCCACAACCCGATCGTGTAAGGAGCACGTGATGATCCCAGGTGAATACCAGATCCAGCCCGGCACTATTGCGATCAACGTCGGGCGTGAAGCCCAAAGTGTTGTTGTTGAAAACCACGGCGACAGGCCGATCCAGGTCGGATCGCACTACCACTTTTACGAGGTCAACCCGGCGCTGAAGTTTGATCGCGAAGCCACCAGGGGCTACCGGCTGAACATTCCGGCGGGTACCGCCGTGCGCTTCGAGCCAGGCCAGAAGCGAGAGGTGACGCTGGTGCAGGTGACGGGCGCGCAGCGCATTTTTGGCTTTCGCGGCGAGGTCATGGGCGAGGTGAAACATGGCTGAAATTTCACGTCAGGCGTATGCCGACATGTTCGGCCCCACTACCGGGGATAAAGTGCGGCTGGCGGACAGCGAGCTGTGGATCGAAGTGGAAAACGATCTCACGATATACGGCGAAGAGGTCAAGTTCGGCGGCGGGAAGGTGATCCGCGACGGCATGGGTCAGGGGCAGATGACCGCTGACAGCTGCGTGGATCTGGTTCTCACCAACGCGCTGATCGTCGACCACTGGGGGATCGTGAAGGCCGATATCGGCGTGAAGCACGGGCGGATCTTCGCCGTCGGCAAAGCCGGGAACCCGGACATTCAGCCCGGCGTGACGATCCCGATCGGCGCCGCGACGGAAGTGATTGCCGCCGAGGGGAAGATCGTCACCGCTGGCGGGATCGACACCCACATCCACTGGATCTGCCCTCAGCAGGCGGAAGAGGCGCTGGTCTCCGGCATCACCACCATGATTGGCGGCGGCACCGGTCCGGCGGCGGGCACCAACGCCACCACCTGCACGCCGGGGCCGTGGTATATCGCCCGCATGCTGCAGGCCGCCGATACGCTGCCGGTGAATATTGGCCTGCTCGGCAAAGGTAACGGCTCCAACCCGGATGCCCTGCGCGAGCAGATCGCCGCCGGCGCCATCGGGCTGAAGATCCACGAAGACTGGGGCGCGACGCCCGCTGCGATTAACTGCTCGCTGGAGGTGGCCGAAGAGATGGATATTCAGGTGGCGCTGCACAGCGACACGCTGAACGAGTCCGGGTTTGTCGAAGACACGCTGGCGGCCATCGGCGGGCGCACGATCCACACCTTCCACACCGAAGGCGCGGGCGGCGGCCACGCGCCGGATATCATCACCGCCTGCGCGCACCCGAATATTCTGCCCTCTTCCACCAACCCGACCTTGCCCTACACGGTGAACACCATCGACGAGCACCTCGACATGCTGATGGTTTGCCATCACCTTGACCCGGATATCGCCGAGGACGTGGCGTTTGCCGAATCCCGCATTCGCCGGGAGACCATCGCTGCGGAAGACGTGCTGCACGATATCGGCGCGTTCTCGCTCACCTCGTCAGATTCGCAGGCCATGGGCCGCGTCGGGGAAGTGATTATCCGCACCTGGCAGGTGGCGCACCGCATGAAGGTCCAGCGCGGCGCGCTGCCGGAAGAGACGGGCGATAACGACAACTTCCGCGTGAAGCGCTATGTCGCCAAATACACCATTAACCCGGCGCTGACCCACGGCATCGCCCATGAAGTGGGCTCGATTGAGGCGGGCAAGCTGGCGGATCTGGTGGTCTGGTCCCCCGCCTTCTTTGGCGTAAAACCGGCCACCATCGTCAAAGGCGGGATGATCGCCTGCGCGCCGATGGGCGACATCAACGCCTCGATCCCCACGCCGCAGCCGGTGCATTACCGCCCGATGTTTGGCGCGCTGGGCGCCGCACGTCACGCCACGCGGCTGACGTTTGTTTCTCAGGCGGCCCACGCGAACGGCATCCCGCAGCAGCTCAGCCTGCAGAGTGCCACGGCGGTGGTAAAAGGCTGCCGGACGGTGAAAAAGGCCGACATGATCCACAACGATTTACAGCCGAATATCACCGTTGACGCGCAAACCTACGAGGTGCGCGTCAACGGCGAGCTGATAACCAGCGAACCGGCCGACGTTCTGCCGATGGCGCAACGCTATTTCCTGTTTTGAGGAGTGAAGATGATCTATTTGACCCAACGTCTGGACCACGCGCACCCGATCACCGCCAGCGTCACGCTGCCGATTGACGTGCGGGTGAAAAGCCGCGCCCGCGTGGCGCTTAACGACGGGCGTGAAGCCGGACTGATGCTGCCGCGCGGCCTGCTGCTGCGCGGGGGCGACCTGTTGACCACCGACGACGGCAGCGAAGTGATCGAAGTGATCGCCGCCCCGGAGTCGGTTTCCGTGGTGCGCTGCGCCGATCCGTTCCTGCTCGCCCGCGCCTGCTACCACCTGGGCAACCGCCACGTACCGCTGCAGGTCATTCCCGGCGAGCTGCGTTATCACCACGATCACGTTCTCGACGACATGCTGCGCCAGTTCGGGCTGGAGGTAACCTTCGCCAGCCTGCCGTTTGAACCGGAAGCGGGCGCTTACGCCAGCGATACCCACAGCCATAGCCATTCTCACGCCCATTCACATTAAGGATCAATCATGCGTAAGTATTTACCGCTGTTACTGCTGGCTTTTTCCGTTCCCGCGCTCGCGCATCCCGGCCACGGCGCCGACAGCTTTCAGGCCGGTTTTCTCCACCCGCTGACCGGGCTGGATCACCTGCTGATGCTGACCGGGGCTGGCGTGCTATCTGCCCTGAGCGGCCGCAAGCTCCTGCTGCCGTTTGCCACCCTCGGCATGATGCTTGTCGGCGCCGTTGCGGGCAGCCTGCTCGGCGGCTTTAGCGGCATGGAGATGCTGATTATCGCCTCGCTGGCGGTCTGCGGCGTGATGATGTTTAAAACCGAAAACCGCCTGCTGCTGGCGGTGCCTGCCCTGGCGATGTTCCACGGCTGGGCGCACGGCGTGGAGATGTCTGGCCACAGCTTCTGGCTGTTCACCAGCGGTTTTATGCTGGCCAGCGCGACGGTGCTGGGCGCCAGTTTCGCCGCAGGCTTGCTGCTGCGCCGCCACGACGGTCTGCGTAAAACCTTCGGCGGCGGGCTGATCGTCTCCGCCCTGCTGGCGCTGATGAGCTGATGGAGCATGCCCGCCAGCGGCTGCGCCTGATGCAGCTCTCCAGCAGCAGCCTGCCGGTCGGGTCGTTTACCTGGTCGCAGGGGCTGGAGTGGGCCGTAGAGGCGGGCTGGGTTACGAGCACCGACGCCTTCAGGCGCTGGCAGATCCAGCAGATGAAGCAGAGCTTTTTCTGCGTCGACCTGCCGCTGTTCATCCGCCTGTACCGTGCCTGCGAACAGCAGGACGTCGCGGCAGCAAAACGCTGGACGGCATATTTGCTCGCCTGCCGGGAAACGCGCGAGCTGCGCGAAGAGGAGCGCAACCGTGGTGCGGCCTTTACGCGCCTGATTAAAAGCTGGGAGCCGAACTGCCCGGCAGAGTGGCTGCCGCTGTTTGCGCAGAGCCAGCTCTGCGGCATGGCGTGGCTCGGCGTGCGCTGGGGCATTGGCGCGCGCGAGCTGGCGCTGAGCCTCGGCTACAGCTGGATAGAGAGCGCGGTGATGGCGGGCGTCAAGCTCGTCCCCTTCGGACAGCAGGCGGCGCAGCAGCTGATTATCGAGCTGAGCGACCATTTTGCCGCCGGATTTGAACAGGCATTTTTACGTGGCGACGACGCACTGGGGGCAGCTACGCCACTGTCGGCCATCGCCTCCGCGCGCCACGAAACACAATATTCACGACTATTCCGTTCCTGAGGAGTCAACATGGCTGATTACAAACATCCCCTGCGCGTGGGCGTGGGCGGTCCGGTAGGATCGGGCAAAACCGCGCTGCTGGAAGCGCTCTGCAAGGCGATGCGCGACACGTACCATCTGGCGGTGGTGACCAATGATATCTACACCAAAGAGGATCAGCGCATCCTGACCGAGGCGGGCGCGCTAGAGCCAGAGCGCATCGTGGGAGTAGAGACCGGCGGCTGCCCGCATACCGCCATCCGCGAGGATGCTTCAATGAACCTGGCGGCGGTAGAAGCACTCAGCGAGAAGTTCGGCAATCTGGATCTGATCTTCGTGGAAAGCGGCGGGGACAACCTGAGCGCGACCTTCAGCCCGGAGCTGGCGGACCTGACCATTTACGTGATCGACGTGGCCGAAGGGGAAAAAATTCCGCGCAAGGGCGGACCGGGGATCACCAAATCCGATTTCCTGGTGATCAACAAAACCGATCTTGCGCCCTACGTGGGGGCGTCGCTGGAGGTAATGGAGCGTGATACCAACCGCATGCGCGGCGAGCGCCCGTGGACGTTTACCAACCTGAAGGCGGGTGACGGTCTGGGGACGATTATTGCGTTTCTGGAAGAGAAAGGGATGCTGCGGGTGTAGTCGTAAATTTCCCTCTCCCCTGTGGGGAGAGGGTTAGGGTGAGGGGGTTACGCCTCAGGCAGTTCCGCCAGCGGCCAGCGCGGACGCACGGACACGCTCAGGTCGGCCGTTGCCCCCGCATTCAGGCGCACCATCCCGGCGTAGGCGATCATCGCCCCGTTATCGGTACAGAATTCCGGACGCGCGTAGAACACTTCCCCGCGACGCTTTTGCATCATCTCCGCAAGCTTCGCGCGCAGCGTGCGGTTGGCGCTGACGCCGCCCGCCATCACCAGGCGCTTAAACCCGGTCTGATCCAGCGCGCGCTTGCACTTGATCATCAGCGTATCCACCACCGCGTCTTCAAACGCGCGGGCAATATCGGCGCGGGTCTGCTCGTCGTTGTCGTTATTGCGGATAGTATTCGCCGCGAAGGTTTTCAGCCCGGAGAAGCTGAAATCCAGCCCCGGACGGTCGGTCATCGGGCGCGGGAAAACAAAGCGCCCTTCCGTTCCCTGCGACGCCATTTTAGAGAGCATCGGGCCGCCTGGGTAATCCAGACCCAGCAGCTTGGCGGTTTTGTCGAACGCTTCGCCGGCGGCGTCGTCGATCGACTCACCCAGCAGCTCGTACTTGCCAATACCCGTTACGCTAATCAGCTGGGTATGCCCACCGGAGACCAGCAGCGCCACGAACGGGAACTCAGGCGGATTGTCTTCCAGCATCGGTGCCAGAAGATGCCCTTCCATGTGGTGAACCGGAATGGCGGGAACGTCCCACGCGAAGGCCAGCGAACGCCCCACCGTTGCGCCGACCAGCAGCGCGCCGACCAGGCCCGGACCGGCGGTATAGGCTACGGCGTCAATATCGGTTGAGCTTAATCCGGCCTCTTTCAGCGCCGCCTGAATCAGGGGCACCGTTTTACGCACGTGGTCACGAGAGGCCAGTTCAGGTACGACGCCGCCGTAGTCAGCGTGCAATTTCACCTGACTATACAGCTGGTTGGCCAGAAGCCCTTTTTCGTCGTCGTAAATGGCGATGCCGGTTTCATCGCAGGATGTTTCAATACCCAGTACACGCATGACTTGTTTTACCTCGTTTCAATACCGCGCAGTGTAGAGCCTGGGCGGGTTGATGTAAAACTTTGTTCGCCCCAGGAAGAAGGCTCGTGTATACTCCTCACCCTTATTAAAGTCCCTTTCAAAATCGCATCGGTGCTTTACAAAGCAGCAGCATTTGCAGTAAAATTCCGCACCATTTTGAAATAAGCTGGCGTTGATGCCAGCGGCAAACCGAATTTATTAAAGGTGAGAGTTACATGCCGGTAATTAAAGTACGTGAAAACGAGCCGTTCGACGTAGCACTGCGTCGCTTCAAACGTTCATGCGAGAAAGCAGGTGTTCTGGCTGAAGTTCGTCGTCGTGAGTTTTATGAAAAACCAACGACCGAACGTAAGCGCGCTAAAGCTTCCGCTGTGAAACGTCACGCGAAGAAACTGGCTCGCGAAAACGCACGCCGTACTCGTCTGTACTAATCTGTTGAGGGCCAACGCCCTCAATTGACAGACAGAGTAGTAGTCGTAAGGCCGTGCTTCCGGAAGGAATGCGCGGCTTGTTTTCGTTTATAAGTCGCTTAAATTTTTGGGGCATATGGCCGGAAGAATCCCACGCGTTTTCATCAATGACCTGCTCGCCAGAACCGACATCGTCGATCTCATCGACGCGCGGGTAAAGCTGAAAAAGCAGGGCAAGAACTACCATGCGTGCTGTCCGTTCCATAACGAAAAAACCCCCTCCTTCACCGTAAACGGTGAAAAGCAGTTTTACCATTGCTTCGGCTGTGGCGCACACGGTAATGCCGTCGATTTTTTAATGAACTACGACAAGCTCGAGTTCGTTGAAACCGTCGAAGAACTGGCGGCGATGCATAATCTTGAAGTGCCGTATGAAGCAGGCAGTGGGCCAAGTCAGATCGAGCGCCATCAGCGGCAAACGCTGTATCAACTGATGGATGGCCTGAATTCGTTTTACCAACAGTCTCTTAAGCACTCTGCGGCTGAGCCTGCGCGTCAGTATCTGAACAAGCGCGGACTGAGCGACGATGTGATTGCGCGTTTCGCTATTGGTTACGCCCCGCCCGGCTGGGACAACGTGTTAAAGCGTTTTGGCGGCAATAGCGAAGATCGTAAATCCCTCATCGACGCAGGCATGCTGGTCACTAACGACCAGGGACGAAGCTACGACCGCTTCCGTGAACGGGTGATGTTCCCGATCCGCGACAAGCGTGGCCGGGTAATTGGTTTTGGTGGTCGCGTATTGGGTGATGCCCTGCCGAAATACCTAAACTCTCCGGAAACCGATATTTTCCATAAGGGCCGCCAGTTGTACGGTCTTTATGAGGCGCAGCAGGACAATGCGGAACCTCCGCGTCTGCTGGTCGTCGAAGGCTATATGGACGTCGTTGCGCTGGCGCAGTACGACATTAACTACGCGGTTGCGTCGTTAGGTACGTCCACCACTGCCGATCATATTCAACTGCTGTTTAGGGTGACCAACAACGTCATCTGCTGTTACGACGGTGACCGAGCCGGACGCGACGCCGCCTGGCGAGCGCTGGAAACCGCGCTGCCGTATATGACCGACGGACGTCAGCTACGCTTTATGTTCCTGCCCGACGGTGAAGACCCGGATACGCTGGTGCGTAAAGAGGGCAAAGCGGCATTCGAAGCGCGGATGGAGCAGGCACAGCCGCTCTCCACGTTTCTGTTTAACAGCCTGATGCCGCAGGTGGATTTGAGTACCCCTGACGGGCGCGCGCAGCTCAGTACTCTGGCGCTGCCGTTAATCAGCCAGGTGCCCGGCGAAACGCTGCGCATCTACCTGCGTCAGGAGTTAGGCAACAAGCTCGGTATCCTGGATGACAGCCAGCTTGAACGTTTAATGCCTAAACAGGCTGAAAACGGCACGGTTCGCCCCGCGCCTCAGCTAAAACGCACAACCATGCGTATACTGATAGGGTTACTGGTGCAAAACCCCGAACTTGCTCCGCAAGTGCCGTCGCTGGCGGGTTTGAACCACGAAAAGTTGCCCGGACTTGGCTTATTTTCAGAACTGGTCAACACTTGTTTGTCTCAGCCAGGTCTGACCACCGGACAACTTTTAGAGCATTATCGCGGCACAAAAGAGGCCGCTACCCTTGAAAAACTGTCGATGTGGGACGATATAGCAGATAAGGAAATTGCAGAAAAAACGTTCACCGACTCGCTCAACCATATGTTTGATTCGATGCTTGAGTTGCGCCAGGAAGAGTTGATAGCTCGCGAGCGCACCCATGGCTTAAGCAGCGAAGAACGCCGGGAGCTCTGGATGATTAACCAGGAACTGGCGAAGAAATAAAAAATTTAACGGCTTAAGTGCCGAATATCGATCGGGAAGCCCCCGGCAGCCGCACTGAGAGGCAGCGGCAAAAATATAAGTACGCCCTCGCTTTAAAGGTTGGCAGCACCATCGCCGACACCAATCAAACGAATTAAGTGTGGATACCGTCTTATGGAGCAAAACCCGCAGTCACAGCTGAAACTTCTTGTCCAACGCGGTAAGGAGCAAGGCTATCTGACCTATGCCGAGGTCAATGACCATCTGCCGGAAGATATCGTCGATTCAGACCAGATCGAAGACATCATCCAAATGATCAATGACATGGGCATTCAGGTGATGGAAGAAGCACCGGATGCCGATGATCTGTTGCTGGCTGAAACCTCCAACAACACTGACGAAGATGCGGAAGAAGCTGCTGCACAGGTCCTGTCCAGCGTGGAATCTGAAATCGGGCGTACCACTGACCCGGTCCGCATGTACATGCGCGAAATGGGTACCGTTGAACTGTTGACCCGCGAAGGCGAAATTGACATCGCAAAACGCATCGAAGACGGGATCAACCAGGTTCAGTGCTCTGTTGCCGAATACCCGGAAGCGATTACCTATCTGCTGGAGCAGTACGATCGCGTTGAAGCGGAAGAAGCGCGCCTGTCTGACCTGATCACCGGTTTTGTCGACCCGAACGCTGAAGAAGATATGGCGCCTACCGCCACTCACGTCGGTTCTGAGCTGTCTCAGGAAGAGATGGATGACGACGAAGATGAAGATGAGGAAGAAGACGACGACAGCGCGGACGATGACAACAGCATCGACCCGGAACTGGCGCGCGAGAAGTTTGCCGAGCTGCGTACCCAGTACGAAGTAACGCGTGACACCATCAAAGCGAAAGGCCGCAGCCATGCCGCCGCTCAGGAAGAGATCCTGAAGCTGTCTGAAGTGTTCAAACAGTTCCGCCTGGTGCCAAAACAGTTCGACTACCTGGTAAACAGCATGCGCGTGATGATGGATCGCGTACGCACCCAGGAACGCATCATCATGAAGCTGTGCGTTGAGCAGTGCAAAATGCCGAAGAAGAACTTCATCACCCTCTTCACCGGCAACGAAACCAGCGAAACCTGGTTCAACGCGGCTATCGCGATGAACAAGCCGTGGTCTGAAAAACTGCACGACGTGAAGGACGATGTCTATCGCGGTCTGCAGAAGCTGCAGCAAATTGAAGAAGAGACCGGCCTGACCATCGAGCAGGTCAAAGACATCAACCGTCGCATGTCCATCGGTGAAGCGAAAGCCCGCCGTGCGAAGAAAGAGATGGTTGAAGCGAACTTACGTCTGGTTATCTCTATCGCCAAGAAATACACCAACCGCGGTCTGCAGTTCCTGGATCTGATTCAGGAAGGCAACATCGGTCTGATGAAAGCGGTAGATAAGTTTGAATACCGTCGTGGTTACAAGTTCTCTACTTACGCGACATGGTGGATCCGTCAGGCGATCACCCGCTCTATCGCGGACCAGGCACGCACCATCCGTATTCCGGTTCATATGATTGAGACCATCAACAAGCTCAACCGTATCTCCCGCCAGATGCTGCAGGAGATGGGCCGCGAGCCGACGCCGGAAGAGCTGGCCGAGCGCATGCTGATGCCGGAAGACAAGATCCGTAAAGTGCTGAAGATCGCCAAAGAGCCAATCTCCATGGAAACACCGATCGGTGATGATGAAGATTCGCATCTGGGGGATTTCATCGAGGATACCACCCTCGAGCTGCCGCTGGACTCGGCTACTACCGAGAGCCTGCGTGCCGCCACGCACGACGTTCTGGCTGGCCTGACCGCCCGTGAAGCAAAAGTGCTGCGTATGCGTTTCGGTATCGACATGAATACCGACCACACGCTGGAAGAAGTGGGTAAACAGTTCGACGTGACCCGCGAACGTATCCGTCAGATCGAAGCGAAAGCGCTGCGTAAGCTGCGTCATCCAAGCCGCTCTGAAGTGCTGCGTAGCTTCCTGGACGACTAATCCTGGTAAACAGCAAAAAGCTCCCAATCGGGAGCTTTTTATGTTTATTCCCTCTCCCCGTGGGAGAGGGCCAGGGTGAGGGCATCAGGCCGCAAAGGAGCTAAAGCCCCCGCACCATCAGCGCCTCATCCAGCTCCCTGTAGGCCTCCACCAGCTTATCCAGCGTCGCTCTGTTGAGCCCGCTAGGATTCGGCAACACCCACACCTGCGTAACGCCGATGGTGATGTTCTGCTTACCCCACTTAGCCCCGCGCTGGCTAAACGCCTGCTCGTAGGCCTGCTTACCGAGGATCGCCAGCGCGGCGGGCTGATAGTCTTCAATCTTCTTTACCAGTTCCCGCCCGCCGCTGCGCAGCTCATGCAGGTTGACCTCGCTTGCCTGTACCGTCGGCCTCTCGACCAACATGGTAATTCCGCAGCCCGTGTCCAGCAGGTGCTGCTCCTCTTCCGGCTTGAGTAACCTGTCGGTAAACCCGGCCTGATAGATCACCTTCCAGAAGCGATTGCCCGGATGGGCGAAGTGAAAGCCGGTGTGCGCCGAGGACTTTCCTGGATTGATTCCGCAAAACACCACCCGCAGGCCAGGGGCCAGAATGTCGTTGATCATCTTTACTCCCGCTGATACGTCGTAATGGAAGTATAAAGGATTGATAATGCGTTGTTTATAAAAACAGCAGGCAGGTGTGAATGGCTGGATTGCTGCGGGGAGTTACTTTATAATTCACCGCCACGGCCCCTTAGCTCAGTGGTTAGAGCAGGCGACTCATAATCGCTTGGTCGCTGGTTCAAGTCCAGCAGGGGCCACCAAATTTTAGTGTTAGAATCATATGATTAAGCCACTCTAGCGAGTGGCTTTTTTGTTGGCTGAATAACGGGTACCATCTTGTTGTCCCCTGAGTTTTCCCCCAAGCATTCGCCAGGCTGTATCCCTCCTTTGATTTTGCTGCCCCCTATGCAAGCACATACGGAATCAATCACACGTAGCCCGGCCTGCAGCTCACCCTCACAAACTGCAAAACTAAAGAAATCCCCCATCGCGCCGATCATCATCCGTGTGTATTATTTCCTGTAGCTTTTACAACAACTACCCTTAACTCAAATACTTAAGCGCCAAAGCGAAAGGCATCATGAGCACACCGATCAAACGGCTAGAAATCATTAAAAATGCCATTGAACTGGAAGATGACGACATCATCCAGAGCCAGCTGACACGCCTGAAAAATGAAGCGTTTGACGATGAGCTACAGGCAATCGTCGTGGCGCTTGAGGAAAAGAACTACACCGCGGCCATGGCGGCCATAACCGCCTGGCTGCAGGGCCAACGCGCCGTGACCCAGTGGCGTGACCCACAGGTAGCCGCCAGCAAGCTGGAGCTGAAGGCGCTGGAAGAGCGTCTGCGCGATCTGATTGACCGCCGCAACGCGCGCGTGCAGCAGCTTGATGAGTTCAACGATCTCTATTTCTCCCGCCTCGGACCGCTGATGCAGCAGATCCTCGCCCTGCGTAAAACGCTGGCGGAGCTGAACCTGCGTCGTCAGCAGGCGGAGGCACGTCGTCGCGAGGAGGATTACCGCCGCTGTCAGCGCTATATGGCGCAGGCGGTGGAGGTGCTGGCGACGCTTACCCAGCGCTGGCGCAATCTCCCGGCTGACTCCGTCCAGGCCGCTCAGGCGCGTAAGCATCTGGAACAGCAAAGCAATCTGATTACCAACCTGCTGGCCGAAGCGCTCGAACTGGAAAGCGGCTTAACGCGTGAAGAAGAGCCCGCGCGTCAGGCGCGCGACGAGGCCAACGAAGAGTACGAGAAGTATCGCGAACAGCATCACGATGCCGAAGTGCGGCTGCGCAAGGGCAAACATCTCTCGGAAGAAGATCAGAACGAACTCAAGCGCCTCTGGCGGCAGGCGAGCAAGCTCTGCCATCCGGATTTAGTCGCAGACGATCTGAAAGAGGAAGCCAACGCGATGATGGTGCAGCTCAACCAGGCCAAACAGCGCGGCGACGTCAAAACCATTCGCTCGCTGGTGGCCCGCCTGCAGCAGGGGTTCGAGCCATTGATGGCGAGCGACAGGCTGAACGATCTGGAGCGTATCCGCAAAAAAATGGCGCAGGTCCGCGAGCAAATCGACACCTTAGTGAACGAGCTGGCGGAGCTGGAAAAAGAGGAGTCCTGGCTGCTGGTCTCGTCGCTGAGCAATATGGAAGCGTACTTTGCTCAGCAGGAGAAAGCGCTAAAAGAGGTATGCGCCTCGCTCGAACACCAGGTTAACGAAGCGCAGATGGATTCGGCAGCCTGATTATTTAGCGTGCCAGTATGCGCTGGCACGCACCAGATGCTGGTCAATCGCGTTGGTTTCAAACTGGCGGCTCAGGCTTTTTACCACCTTCCCTTCTCCGGTCAGCCAGATAAAGTAATCCTCCGCCGGCACGGCCAGCGCCGCCAGACGGTCAGCCACCGCCTGCTCGCTGTGGCCCACCACCCAGGTGATGTTGAAATCACTCAGGTGCGCCAGATAGTCCTTATAAGATTCGTCACCTACGGTCACCACCGCGTGAATCTCCGGACAAACCGGCAGTTTAGCAATGCTCTCTAAACGTCGACGCAGCGCCGGCATGCCGGACTCGTCGCACACGTACAGCTGCCAGGCGTAATCCTCCGGCACTACCAGCGAACCGCGCGGGCCGCCGATCGTCAACCTGTCGCCCACCTTCGCCTCGACTGCCCAGCCGCTGGCAATCCCGCCGTCATGAATGAAGAAATCGAGCGCCAGTTCATGATTTGCCTCATCGTACAGCGGCGTATAGTCGCGCGCCTGTGGACGTACGCCGTCGCCCCAGTCGATGCCTTCATCGGTGACCTTCGGCGGGACAAACGTGGTGCCAGGTGCAGGGAAAAAGACTTTGGTGTGGTCGTCGAAGCCGCGGGAGCTAAAGCCCTCCAGCGCCTCGCCGCCTAAAACAATGCGCTGAAAGCCTGCGCTAACGCGTTCAACGCGGCGCACCGTCAACTCGCGAAAGCGCAGGTCATTACGCACGCGCTGTGGGTAACGGGTAGATGCCATTTTTAGCCTCTTCTCTGGTAAATACGATATATCGGAATTGATTTTTAAATGATAATGATTACTAATCAGTAAAAAAGCAAGATTTTTTAGATTGCATCTGAATATATCTTAGATATAGTTTAGATATATCAAATTAAGAGACACAACATGCGACATGAACACGACGGCGGCGGACGCCGACCGCGCTTTTTCGGCCACGGCGACCTGCGACTGGTGATTCTGGATATCCTGACCCGCAGCGCCAGCCACGGCTATGAGCTGATTAAAGAGATCGAGAACCTGACCCAGGGGAACTACACGCCGAGCCCCGGTGTGATCTACCCGACGCTGGATTATCTGCAGGATCAAACCTTTATCACCATTACGGAAGAAGAGAGCGGTCGTAAGAAGATTGCGATTACCGCTGAAGGACAGCGCTGGCTGGACGAAAACCTGGAACAGCTGGAACAGATCCAGGTGCGTATTAAGGCGCGCAGCGTCGGCTTTGAGCTGCGCAAAAACCCGCAGATGAAGCGGGCGCTGGATAACTTTAAAGCGGTGTTAGACCTGAAGGTAAATCAGGGAGAGCTCAGCGACGCGCAGCTCAAGCAGATTATCGGCATAATCGACCGCGCGGCGCTGGAGATCTCCCAGCTGGATTAAGCTGGCGCGTGCTCGCTCACTCGGAATACGCGTACCAACTCTTTCAGGTGCATCGCCTGCTCGTTAAGGGATGCCGCCGCCGCGACGGACTCCTCCACCAGCGCAGAGTTCTGCTGGGTGGTGGCATCAATCAGGCCAATCGCGCTGTTGATCTGCGAGATCCCCTCCGTCTGCTCGTGGCTGGCCTGGCGGATCTCGCGCAGGATCGTGTCCATCTCCTCCACGTTGCCGACCATGCCGTTGATCAACGCGCTCGCTTTTTCCACCAGATTCATCCCGTCCTGGGTCTGGCTGGTGGAGCTCTCGATCAGCTCGCGAATTTCACTGGCAGACGACGCGCTCTTCTGAGCAAGCTGGCGAACCTCACCGGCAACCACCGCGAAGCCGCGGCCGTGCTCGCCCGCACGCGCCGCTTCCACCGCCGCGTTCAGCGCCAGAATGTTGGTCTGGAACGCAATGGCGTCGATCAGGTCGATAATGTCGGACATCCGGTTCGACGTCTCGTTAATCAGGCGCATTTTGCTGGTTACCTGCTTCATCATCTCCCCGTTGTTTTTGACCACCGTGGCGGCATCTGCCGAAAGATTAGTCGCTTCCCCGGTGTGCGAGGCGGTGTTTTTCACCGTCGCGGTGATCTGCTCCATCGAGGCGGCGGTCTGTTCAACGGAACTTGCCTGCTCCTCGGTGCGCGCGGCAAGATCCTGGTTACCGGCGACAATCTGCGCGGCTGCGCTGGAGATATTCTCCGAGCCCGTTTGCACCTGCTGCACAATATCCAGCAGGCGGTTTTTCATCTCCATCAGCGCGTGCAGCAATAGGCCCGTTTCGTCTTTGCCGTGCGGCGTGATGCTGCCCGTCAGGTCGCCCTCTGAAATGGCATTGGCAAAATTCACCGCCTCGCCGAGTGGGCGGGTAATAGCGCGCACGATAAACCAGCCAATCAGGCTGCCAGCGGCGACGCTAAAGAGGGTGATCAGGATCAGCAGCAGTCGGCTGGACCTGAAGTCTCCTTCCACCTGCGCCCCCGCGCTCTGCATCTCATGGTTCTGAATCGCAATCAGCTCCTGCACTTTAGCTTTATAGGCCTGCTGCACGGTAAGGGTATGGGTCATCATCTCCTGGATAGCACCCGCACGGTCATTATTCTGCACCGCCTGCAAAATGCGATAGCGCGAGTCCAGATACTGCTGACGAACGTCGCGGATCTCGGCAAGAACCTGCTGCGATTTCGGGTCCTGCAACACCGTATTCAGCTCGCCCAAAATCACCGTGATATGCTCGCTGATCTCTTTAAGATGCTGCTGCGACTGTGCCGTGTACGTTCCCTGTTCATCCAGCAGCATGAGCTGCTGAGTGCTAATAAATTCCTGGAAGTTGTCGATTAACTGGTTCGCTTTAACCGTGGTGGGATAATCATGGGTAATGATGGATTGCATCCCGTTGTTAGCCCGGTTCAGGCTCAGTAAGGACATACTGGCGCTGATCACCATCAGGACAATAAAGAATCCAAACGCCAGAAATAATTTCGTGCCGATCTTTACGTCATGTAAGAACATATTTTCTCCATCGATGTGATTATTTCTCAGACGATCGCTGTTATCGGTAACGAATCCGCTAACTTTATGACTTTGATCGTTTTTTTATTTCATAACTATCACAATGGATAGGTAGAGGCTATTAATTTCGCCCCATCGATCGTTACCAGACCACCAGAACAGTGTTTTGCAAAATAGCATCGGGGAAAACTGACTTAGGCAGGGATAAATAACTGAGGCACTTTCTTTAGTTATTTAATATCTCATTAACAATAAAAAACATTAATAGTCACAACCACAAATAAAAAAGCCGTTTATTCCTTACGGTATAAACGACTTTTCCGGAACATTACTGGCTCAATGGAGCACCGTCACCGCATCCTTAAGACGCCCGGCGCGGTGTTTCACCATGGCAGAGATGTGCGCGCTCTCCTCGACCAGGTCGGCATTTTTTTGCGTAATGCTGTCCAGTTCCGCCACCGCGCGGGTTAGCTCTGACAACCCGGTCGCCTGTTCGGACGTCGAGTGGCTGATCTGCGCGATGAGCTGCGTGACGTTTTTCACCTGCTCGACAATGTCATCCATCGTGCGGCCTGCGGCGTGCACCTGCTCGGAGCCGGACTGTACCCTGCTGGCGCTGGCATCAATCAGCTTGCGGATATCGTTAGCCGCATTCGCGCTGCGGCTGGCAAGGTGGCGAACTTCCCCCGCGACCACGGCAAAGCCTTTCCCCTGCTCGCCGGCTCTTGCCGCTTCAACGGCCGCATTCAGCGCCAGGATATTGGTCTGGAAAGCGATGTCGTTAATCAGGGAGGTAATCGAGCCGATGCGCTGCGTGCTATCGGCGATGTCATCCATCGTTTTCACCACGGTCTGCATCGCGTTGCCGCCTTTCGTCGCCGCGCTGCTCGCGGCGACGGAGAGTTTGTCCACTTCGGCGGCGGTTTCTGAGTTGCTCTGAACGGAAGCGGCCATCTGGTTCATCGTTGCGACGGTCTGCTGCACGTTCGCCACGGTCTGACGCGTACGATCGTTCAGCGCTTCGTTCCCCTGCGCCAGCCTGTCGCTGCCGTCACGGACGCTCATCACCTGACTTGAGACGTCATTGATGAGCCAGCGGCACATCAGCCCCAGTTGTCCTACCGCGCGCAGGGTCAGCCCCAGCTCGTCGCTGCGGTTCAGATGCTGCACGCTGTTGCGCTCGCCGGTCGCCACCTTCAGCGCCTGATGCGCGACGTTTTCGATCGGGCGGACAATTTGCTGCTCAAACAGCAGCGTTCCCAGCAGCGTTACCACGGCGGCCGCGGCGAGCGGCACCCAGCCTGCGGAGGTGGTCTCCAGGGTAGCGGCAAGCGCGGCAAAGAGCGCCGCCATCACGCTGCGTACGCGCCAGCGTAGCGGCATGGAAGGAAGTTTACCCAACCAGCCCTTACGCACCACCAGTCCTTTTTGGATGCGTTTTTTACAGCTCCCGTTATTCAGCGCCCGGTAGAGCGGCTCTACGGCAGCGATCTCTTCCTCCGTGGCTTTGGTGCGGATCGACATATACCCCGTCACCTGCCCATTCCGCACCATCGGTACCGCATTCGCGCGCACCCAGTAATGATCGCCATTTTTACGCCGGTTTTTGACAATGCCGCTCCACGGCTCACCCTGCTGCAGGGTGTACCACATATCGGCAAACGCCGCTTTTGGCATGTCGGGATGGCGCACCAGATTGTGCGGCTGGCCCATCAGCTCATCAAGCTGATAGCCGCTCACCTGCACAAAGGTGTCGTTTGCATGGGTCATATAGCTGTGGACGTCGGTGGTCGACATTAAGGTGGTGTCATCGTCCAGAGGATAATTATTCTGGGTGACACAGGAAGGAGAAGACATGACGGGCATTCCTTGCAGGTTATTCGAATGTTAATTTTGTGGTTTATTATTTTTTCGGCGGTAAACAATTTATCTTTAGTTGTTAAACTTGATGGAGATCGCAGATTTCACTTAAACCGCACTTTTTGTGAGATTTTATAATTCATTGATTCCAAATACTTTCGCAAAGAAATTACCTATAAAGCATGACCTGTTAACGCCCACTTAAGCCGCAAGCCATGCACTCCTTTAGTGCAATTGCCTTTTTGTGCACCTTAGAATGCAGGTTGCCCTGTCCCCCTAAATCCCGTTTCGATTGCTCCGGCATGATTAAATATTGCGCAACATAATTTTAACCTGGCGTTTATCCCGATTTTCGTTAAGTCATCTGAAGTGGCGTAATCCCTGCAATACTTAACTCAGTATCATGTGATACGCGATCCCCGGGAGCATATTTTGAACAGGTTACCTTCCAGCGCCTCGGCTCTTGCCTGTACCGCGCACGCACTGAATCTCATTGAGAAGCGAACGCTCGATCATGAGGAGATGAAACAACTTAACCGAGAGGTCATTGATTACTTTAAAGAGCATGTGAATCCTGGTTTTCTGGAGTATCGCAAATCTGTTACCGCCGGCGGGGATTACGGAGCCGTAGAGTGGCAAGCGGGAAGTCTCAACACGCTTGTCGACACCCAGGGACAGGAGTTTATAGATTGCCTGGGTGGTTTCGGTATCTTTAACGTGGGGCACCGTAATCCAGTAGTGGTTTCCGCCGTACAGAATCAACTTGCGAAACAACCTCTCCATAGTCAGGAACTGCTCGACCCGCTTCGCGCCATGCTCGCGAAAACGCTGGCGGCCTTAACTCCCGGCAAGCTGAAATACAGCTTCTTCAGCAACAGCGGCACCGAGTCGGTCGAGGCGGCGATCAAGCTCGCCAAGGCGTACCAGTCGCCGCGCGGGAAATTCACCTTTATCGCCACCAGCGGCGCGTTCCACGGAAAATCCCTGGGGGCACTGTCTGCGACCGCCAAATCCACCTTCCGCAAACCGTTTATGCCGCTGCTGCCGGGCTTCCGCCACGTGCCGTTCGGCGACATTAACGCCATGCGCACCGTGCTGAGCGAATGCCGTAAAACCGGCGATGACGTGGCGGCGGTGATCCTCGAGCCGATTCAGGGTGAAGGCGGCGTGATTTTGCCTCCACAGGGCTACCTGCCCGCCGTGCGTCAGCTGTGCGATGAGTTTGGCGCACTGCTGATCCTCGACGAAGTCCAGACCGGGATGGGGCGCACCGGCAGGATGTTTGCCTGCGAGCACGAGAACGTTCAGCCGGACATACTGTGTCTTGCGAAGGCGCTCGGCGGCGGCGTGATGCCGATTGGTGCAACGGTTGCCACCGAGGAGGTGTTCTCGGTGCTGTTCGACAATCCGTTCCTGCACACCACCACCTTTGGCGGTAACCCGCTGGCCTGTGCGGCGGCGCTGGCCACCATCAACGTGCTGCTGGAGCAAAACCTGCCTGCGCAGGCGGAGCAGAAAGGCGACATGCTGCTGGACGGCTTCCGCCAGCTGGGGCGTGAGTACCCGGATCTGGTGCAGGAGGCGCGCGGCAAAGGGATGCTGATGGCAATCGAGTTTGTCGACAATGAAATCGGCTACAACTTCGCGAGCGAGATGTTCCGCCAGCGGGTGCTGGTAGCCGGCACGCTCAACAACTCGAAAACCATCCGCATTGAGCCACCGCTGACGCTGACCATAGAGCAGTGTGAGCAGGTGCTGAAGGCGGCGCGCAAGGCGCTGGCAGCGCTGCGGGTAAGAGTAGAAGAAGTATGATTTAATCCCTCCTCTTATGGAGGAGGGAGTTATATCCACTCTAATTTCATTTCAATTTGTAATTAAACATGGCATATTGAAAATCACTCTTACATTGCCCTAAAGAACAATTCCCGTTTTAAATTAATATTTAATTTTAATAAAAGGATAGCGTTCAATAACAATGCAGAAATATCACTCTCGGCGATTGCACCTTACTGAATCAGGCTAAATAGCGCATCAAACATACCCTCCCATTCTAAAAACTAATAAATTTTTAATTAAAACCCATTTAAGAATTTCTAAGCAAAAATCAACCAGCAATAGATTGATATAATATGTCTCGCCTCATAAAATACGCTTTCGGAACATCACGAGAATGTGCAAAACACAGCGTACTGTATGATTCTGTATATTCATGATTTTTAATCTGAATAGTCTTGTATTAAGTCACCTTTAATTTTGTTTCAACTTGACAGAAAACTGTTTATTTAAAAGGATTTGTATGAAAAAGCATGTTTTAGCAATGGTTGTTGCTGCATCTATGGCAAGCGGCGTGATGATGAACGCACAGGCAGACACCACCACAGTAAGCGGCGGTACCGTTAATTTCGTCGGTCAGGTTGTTAACGCTGCCTGTTCAGTTGCTGCCGATTCTGTTGACCAGACCGTTATCCTGAGCCAGGTTCGTACCGTGAAGCTGACTCAAAGCGGAATGCTGGCGAATCAGAAAGAAGATTTCAACATTAAACTGGAAGATTGCGACACCACTGTCAGCCAGAACGCAGCGGTTATTTTCAACGCGCAGCAGGATGCAACTCAGCCGGGCGCTATGGCGAATACCGCAGGTGCAGGTTCCGCACAGAACGTGGCTCTGCAGCTGTTTGGACCGGACGGTAAAAACCTGGATCTGGGTACCACCTCTTCTGCAATCGGCCTGATCAACGGTGAAAACATTATCCCACTGAGCGTTGACTACATCGCTACAGGCGCAGCAACACCAGGTAACGTAGCATCCACCGCTACCTTCCAGATGGTTTATTCCTAATCGAATTAGGATGCTGTCATCCCTCCTTCGTACGCCTGTACGAAGGAGGGATTTTTAATATAACCGACCGTTTTATATAGATTAAATACATAGGCTTAAACGGCATGTTTTATTCTATGTATTTGATTATGTATTCAATGAAGTGATATATAAATGAAACGAATTAATACTGTATCTTTGATAACGAAGCTGATTACGCATTCTTTTTTATTCGCAGCTACGGTGCTGACTACGGCTCACGCTGGGGGGATAGGCCTGGGCGCAACGCGTATTATTTACCCTCAGGGTGATAAACAGATTTCGTTACCTATTACGAACTCGTCTCAAAGCAATGCTTTCCTGGTGCAATCGTGGGTTGCGAACGCCGATCAATCGAAGTCCACAGACTTTATTGTCACGCCTCCACTTTTTGTTATGCATCCTAAAAAAGAAAACACCATCAGGATTATGTACGCTGGCCCAGATTTGCCGAAAGACAGAGAAAGCGTTTTTTATTTCAACAGCAAAGCTATCCCGGCCGTGGATAAAAGTAAGCTGCAGGGAAATACATTGCAGATTGCGACGCAGAGCGTCATTAAGCTTTTTATTCGCCCCAAAAAATTGCCTACCCCGTCAATTGACGCGCCAAAGGCGCTGCGCTGCACGGTCAGTAACGGCAAGTTGACCATCAAAAACGCGTCGCCTTATTACGTGTCGCTGGTGCAATTCAAAGCGGGAAACGCAAAGTTAACCAATAACATGGTTCCGCCAATGAACAGCCTGGTCGTTGATCTACCTGCCGGTAGCGGGAGCCAGGTGACGTTCCAGACCGTTAACGATTTCGGTGCTACCACCCCTGTTCAGACATGCCCTGGAGCATAATTTTCCCGGAAAAATACCGAACATAGCGCGTTGAAGCAGGCAGAGAAAAATGAAGTTTCGCAAGTATCAGACAAGGATAGTCAATCATCGTTTGGCCCCTCTCACGCTGGCCATGCTCGGCGCATTCGCATCCGTTAATGCGGATGCGGGCTATTATTTCAACCCTGCCTTTCTTTCAAGCGATCCTGCGGCGGTTGCTGATTTATCACGTTTTAGTAATGCTGGTCAGGCGCCAGGGGTCTATCGCGTGGACGTATGGCTGAATGACAATTTTTTAGCCACGCGCGACGTCACGTTTAACGTGCGCAAAAATTCAACACCTACGGATGACGATACGGGGCTGACGCCCTGCCTCTCGCGTAAGTCACTTGATGCGATGGGGGTAAATGTCGATGTCTTACCCGGTCTTAAGGACGAAAAAGCGGGCAACTGTGTCGATTTGCCGGCAGCCATTCCCGCTGCCACCACATTTTTTGATTTTGAACACCAGCGCCTGAATATCAGTATTCCGCAAGCGGCGCTGCGTAATAACGCGCGCGGGTACATTCCCCCTGAGCAATGGGACGAAGGCATTAACGCCCTGATGCTGAATTATGACTTTTCGGGTTCGCATAGTCACAATAGCGGTGATTACGGTTCGACGACAGACAACTATTTTCTGGGACTTAACAGTGGATTAAACCTGGGGCCGTGGCGGCTGCGGGATTTCTCTACATGGAGCTACAACAGCAGCGGCTCAGAGACCTACACCAACTGGGAACACATTAAAACCTATGTTGAACGTGCCGTTATCCCGCTAAAAAGCAAGCTAACAATCGGCGAGAACTATACCACTTCGGATGTCTTCGACAGCCTGCCATTCCGCGGGGTGCAGATCAATTCTGATGACAACATGCTGCCTGATAGTATGAAAGGTTTTGCGCCAACCATTCATGGGATCGCTAAATCTAACGCCCAGGTCACCATCAAACAAAACGGTTACACCATTTATCAAAGCTATGTGCCGCCCGGGGCGTTTGCCATTAACGATCTGTACCCCACCTCCTCCAGCGGTGACCTGAATGTGGAGGTCAAAGAATCTGACGGAACGATCAGCAGCTACTCTGTGCCCTATTCCGCGGTTCCGGTTTTACAGCGTGAAGGCACCGTAAAATATGCCGCCACCGCGGCCCGCTATCGCAGTAACAGCGACCAGCAGGAGGACACAAACTTTGTCCAGGGAACGCTTATCTGGGGGTTACCAAAAGGATTTACCGTCTACGGTGGTACGCAGCTGACGGAAAAATACTCTGCCTTTGCGTTGGGTACCGGGGTGAACCTGGGGAATTTTGGCGCCGTATCGGCCGATCTCACCTCCGCACAAAGCGAACTGAGCGACGGTAGCTCACATAACGGGCAGTCAATACGTTTCTTATATGCAAAATCGTTGAACGGCATGGGCACCAATTTCCAGCTGTTAGGCTATCGCTATTCCACATCCGGTTTTTATACCCTGGATGAAACCACCTATAAGCAAATGAAAGGTTATGTCGGCCAGGACGATCCCAACGACCACACCGACGACAATCAGCCCGTGTGGACCGATTATTACAATTTGTACTACACCAAACGCGGCAAGCTGCAGGCCAATATTTCCCAACAGCTGGGCACTGCCGGGTCGATTTTCCTCAACGGCAGCCAGCAAACGTACTGGCATACCGATGAAAAAAATACGCTTATTCAGCTGGGTTATAGCGGAACGGTTGCGGGCGTAACCTATAACCTGACCTACAACTACAATAAATCCCCTGGCATGAGTGAAAGCGATCGTATTTATTCTTTAACGCTCTCCTTCCCGCTCAATCTGTGGCTTCATCCAGGTGGAGATGTGACCAAACGTTTAAACAGCATTTACGCCACATACGGCATGAGCACCGATAACGACGGCAGGGTCAATAATACTGCCGGCATCAACGGAACACTGCTTGAAGACAATAACCTCAGCTACAGCGTTCAGCAGGGGTATCAGAACCAACACACTGGCGCCAGCGGAAGCATCAGCACGGAATATGATAGCGCCTACGGTAATGCGAGCCTGGGGTACAACTACAGTAACAATGGCGATTATCAACAGATCAACTACGGCCTCAGCGGCGGTATCGTCGCGCATCGCAACGGCATCACCTTAAGCCAGCCGTTGGGGGATACCAATGTCCTGATCGCCGCGCCTGGCGCAAGCAACGTGAAGGTCGAAGACGGCCCAGGGATCCATACCGACTGGCGTGGTTATGCGGTTGTGCCGTATGCCAGCGCATACCACCGTAACCGCATGGCGCTGAACACCAACTCGCTCAGCGACGATCTGGACATTGACGAGGCTGTAACCCACGTTGTTCCAACCCAGGGCGCCCTGGTTCGCGCCACCTTTAAGGCGCGCTCCGGAACGCGCGCGATGATTGCACTCATGCATAACGGGCGCCCTGTGCCCTTTGGCGCGGTTGTTACGCGCAGCGATGAAGGTGGGGACACCATCGTAGGCGATAACGGCGAAGCGTATCTGTCTGGGCTGGGCGAGACAGGGAGTCTGACAGCGCAATGGGGCGACACAGATGATAAAAAATGTGTTGCCGTTTACAAGCTAAGTGAAACAAAGCAGTCCCTCGTGCGTTTAAAAGCGGAGTGCCGATAAGTGAAAGTACGCATTATTTTTTTATTACTCAGCCTTACGGCTTCTACGCAAAGTCTGGCAGCGGTCTGCCATAACTTTGATCACAGCATTACTAACGTTAATTACGATCTGACGGCCTCGCTGACAAAAGAACAAAACCAGCTGGGGCAGGCAGTTGAACTGGTTAAATCACAGGATGTGGGCGTAAACGCCATATGTGACTATCATCCAGATGGCGATTCTCGTACCTATCGCTCATACAGGAATACCTACCCGGTGATTTTCACGGAAGACCAGTGGCAGTATATGAATCTTGACCCGATCTATATTGCAGGGGCGATGCGGATAACCGATTCCGAAATTGGTGAATATTTTCCGCCTGGAGACTATATCCATATGGGTAAAGATTACAGGGTGGATAAAGAGGATATGAACATACCTTTCCCGGTATATGACTCCAACCTGGTATTCCGGTTAAAAATTATCAAACCTTTTATCGGCACGGTCATTATCCCCAGTAAAGTGATGTTTAATGTTTATATCACCACCGAAAATACCGACCCGTTGAATGATATTGTTTATCAAATAACTTACAGCGGCGCGGTCACGGTGCCGCAAAACTGCATCATAAATGCAGGGCAAATCATTACGGTTGACCTGGGAAAACTCAACAGTTCTTCATTCACGAAAGCGGGTGAGAAACCTTCTAATGCGCCGGTAAAAACCTTTAATGTTCCCATCGAGTGTAATGCGGACGTGATTTCGCCTGCGCATCTTACGCTTCGACTGGTCGCCAACGCAGACAGCAACGTCGGCCAGGCGATCGCTACGGATAATAAAGATGTCGGCGTGGTGGTAACCAACGAAAATGGCACCGTCATGATACCTAACGACGCCTCCAGCACCGCTGATTTTATTACTGATAGTTCGGGCCATGCTGATGTCACGTTAAAAACCTACCCTATCAGCACGACAGGGAAGGCCCCGGCAGAAGGTCTGTTTACTGCGTTGGCCTGTTTACGTATCGATTTTGCGTAAGGGTGAAAAATGAGAGTCTTGTATTTTGTCGCCCTGGCGACGCTGTTCTCTGGCATAGCAACAACGTACGCCGATGAGGGTTTTACAGTTAACCTCCAGATATACGGCACAATTATCGGCGAATCGTGTGAAGTTGAGGTGAACAGTAAAGAACAAACGGTTGATTTAGGCGCATTCGATATATCTGAATTTCCCGCAACCGGAACAACGACGCCGGAAAAAGCGTTCACGATCGATCTTAAAAATTGTTCACGCGCCATTCAGGGGACAAAAATCTGGTTCAGCGGTATGCCGGATACCAATAACTCGGACCTGCTGGCGCTCAGCGACACGGGTAAAGGAACGGCTGGCGAAATGGCGACGGGCATTGGCGTAGAGCTTCTCAATGCCGGAATGAATCCGATTAAAATAAATAATACGGAATCCGAAATTTATCCCTTAAAGCAGGGAGATAATAGCCTGACGTTTAATTTACGGTACAAATCGACCCTGCCCGAGGTTACGACAGGGAATGCTACGGCCATCATGTATTTTGATCTGCTCTATCAGTAGGATGCGGAAATGAAAAAGTTTTTCACAATAATATTCACCGCGCTTTTTCTGGTGCCATTTTTTTCAGCACGTACACTGGCGCACGACGGTACAATTTATATCACTGGCGAGATTCATAAAAAGACGTGCAGTATCGCGCCTGATTCTCAGAACCTGACCGTCACAATGGACAGCGTGCAAAGTAAATATTTCACCCAGTCAGGTATGGGCGCTGATTATCATCCGTTTGCTATTAATGTGGAAAACTGTGCCGGAACAGAAGGCTCCGTCAGTATTACCTTTGACGGCACACCCGATACAGCAAACCCGGATTTACTGACGCTCATCGGCGGTGAAGGCTACGCAACCGGTATCGGCGTAGGAATTTACAACCAGGACAAGTCGCTCATCTCTATGGGAAGTAAAAGCCAGAAGACGATGATTATTCCTAATCAAAGCGACGCGACTCTCCAGTTTTACGCCCGCTATGTTGCCACCGCAAACAAGGTCACCACGGGAACGGCAAATGCGACGACAACCTTTATTCTCAATTATGCGTAAGTGTGTTTATCCGGCGAAGATCCTGCTTCTCTTTTTTCTCTCCACCATCATGCTTCAGGCGCAAGCTGGCGTGGTGATCGGCGGAACGCGGTTTGTCTATCCGGAACGTGAGAAATCGATCAGCTTTTCCGTGCGTAACCCTTCTGACGAATCGTATCTGATCTACACCAAAGTCGAGCCGGGTGGCCTGTGGACTGGGGCGGATGCCCCACACGGGGTTCAATCCGCATTTGTGGCCACGCCGCAGCTGTTCTCATTGCGTCCGCAACGCGAAAACACGATTCGGCTGATATTTACGGGAGGAAAGTTACCCGAGAACCGGGAAACGCTGTTCACGTTAAACGTTGCGGCTATCCCTTCCGCTAACCCGCACACCACGGGTGTGCAAACGGCGGTACGTTCACGCTTTAAACTTTTTTATCGGCCCACCGGGCTCACCGGCAATCCTGATGATGCTTATCAGGCCTTACGCTGGTCACGAAACAAAAATAACGTCGTTGTGAATAATCCGACGCCTTACTACATCACGCTTTATCAGCTCAGCCTCGGCGGTAAGCGCATCGCTGATGGCGGCCTTGTCGCCCCTTTTAGCGAGCGAGCGCTCGAGGGTTGTCCAGACCCAGGGGTATGCCAGGTGCGCTGGCAAGCAATTAATGACTATGGACGCATTATGCCTGTTCGTACACAGGCACTGGCATCCTAGTCCCGTCTCTCTCTTTTACGGAATAACATCAATGGAAGTTTCAACCTCCCTTCGTCGCCTTTCGCTTCTGCTGGCCGCGACCCTGACTTTCTCAGCCGCAGCGCAGGCAGAGCAAGCGACGCCACAGCAGATTGAACAAACAGGAAAAGCCGCCGAAGCGTATTTCGCCGCCCATCCTGAAAAAATGGGTGAAATTGTTTCTACCTATCTCGCTGAACATCCTGAGTTTTTAGTTGCGGCAGGGGAAAGCCTTCGCCAGCGTCAGGAGATAGCGCAGCAACAGGCCATGGTGCAAAATGTCATCCTCCATCGCGAGCAGCTGCTTGCTGGCGGCGATCCTGTTGTCGGGCCCGCCAACGCAAAAGTCGCCGTGGTGTCTTTTGTGGATGAGCAATGCGTGAACTGCAACGTCACAGAAACGCTTATCCATGCCAACCCGGATATCCGTTTTATCTTTAAAAAATTGCCTTCGGCCGGGTCGGCAAACAAAGTGTTACAGGACAATGTGAAGCTCGTGAAGCAGATCGGTTTTGCCAACGCGCCGGCGTTTGTGGTTTTACCCCAGGAAAAAGATCCGGTCATTCAGCGCATTAGCGTGATGTCAGGAAACGTCTCTTCCGATGCATTAATCATGGCGATCCAGAAAGCCAAAGGATAAGCAGGATGCCCGATGACGCGCATGAGTGCGTCATCGGGCATCGAATTACTCCGGCAACAGCCCCACAAAACTGCGTTTTTTGCGCGGCTCCGACATCAGCTCCTCAAGCTTGTCCACGCACGCCAGATAGTGCGGCGTTTGCTTATGCGCCAGCACCGCCTCTTCGTCTTTGTAGGCCTCGTAGATAAAGAACCGGGTTTTCACCCTCGGGTCCTGCAACACGTCAAAGCGCAGGTTTCCCGGCTCCTTGATTGCTCCCTCGTGGTTGGCGCGAAACACCTCCAGGAACTCGTCCACCCGCTCGGGCTTGATGTTAATCTCAACCAGCGTCACGTTCATTTTGCTTCTCCCTGTTTCTCTTCCTGCCAGAACTGGAACGCCTCCCGGGCGCTCACGTTCTCGTGAACCACTTTTTTCACCGCTTTCAGCATGGCGAGCGGCGCGCTGGACTGGAAGATATTGCGCCCCATGTCCACGCCGGACGCCCCCTGATCAATCGCTCGCCAGCACATCTCCAGCGCCTCAAGCTCCGGCAGCTTTTTGCCCCCGGCGATCACAATAGGCACCGGGCAGCTGGCGGTCACTTTTTCAAAGCCCTCGTCCACGTAGTAGGTTTTGACGAACTGCGCCCCCATCTCGGCGGCGATGCGGCTGGCGAGCGAGAAGTAGCGCGCGTCACGCGCCATCTCCTTGCCGACGCCCGTTACCGCCAGCGTTGGCATGCCGTAGCGCGCCCCTGCATCGACAAGCTTGATGATGTTGTTGATAGATTGATGCTCAAACTCGCTTCCGATGTACACCTGCGCCGCCACCGCGCAGACGTTCAGGCGCAGGGCATCTTCCATCGCCACCGCCACGCACTCGTTCGACAGCTCGCCCAGAATGGAGTTACCTCCGGAAGCGCGCAGCACCACCGGTTTGTTTGTCGCGGCGGGCACCTGGCTCCTGAGAATGCCACGGGTACACATCAGCACGTCTGTTTCACCGAACAGCGGGGCGATGGAGAGATCGATACGCTCAAGGCCGGTGGTCGGCCCCTGAAAGTAGCCGTGGTCAAAGGCCAGCATTACCGTGCGGTTGCTCTGCGGGTTAAAGATGCGCGCCAGGCGGGACTGCATGCCCCAGTCCAGCGAGCCGCAGCCCTTCAGCGTGAACGGCACATTCTGCTGCGGCGTGCCGATGCCAAAATCCTTGCCATCTTTGATGTCGTCTAAATCAGCCATTTGCTCCCCCGTCAGAAATCGTATTTGCTGATGTTTTCTTTGGTGAACACCACCCGCTCCGGCAGCAGCACGATGCCGTTGCCCTTCGCCTCATACTGATAGCCCTGCACGCTGTTCGGCTCCACCTTCAGCGCGCCGATACCTTTTACGTCCACGCTGTCGCCAGGGTTAAGATCGCCTTTTTTCAACAGACGATCGGCGACATTGACCGCAATTTTGCCCTGTTGTACGACATCCCACAGGCCGAAGGCTTTCACCGTCCCGCGCTCAACGTACGGACGCATGACGTTCGGCGTGCTGAAGCCGACAATCGCCACCCCTTCCCGCTTCAGGTTTTCCGCCGCCTGCGCCGCCGCCGGCAGGGCATTGGCGTCCGGCGCGATGATCGCGTCCAGATCCGGATACGCTTTTAAGATCCCCTCGGCGGTCTGCAGAGATTTGGTGGCGTCGTTATAGCCAAACTGGGTGGTCACGATCTGCCACTGGGGGTGATCTTTCTCGATTTTGGCCTTCGCCTCTTTCACCCACTGGTTCTGGTCGGTGACGGTTGGGCTGGAGTAGAAGAACGCCACTTTGGCATTCGGTTTGGTGACCTGCTTGCCCGCCATCTCTACCAGCAGGCCGCCGAGCTGTTCCGGCGTCCCCTGGTTGATATAAATGCTGCGGCACTCCGGTTTGGTGTCGGAATCCCAGGTCAGCACCTTCACGCCGCGCTGCATCGCGCGCTTCAGCGCCGGGCAGAGACCGTCCGGCGACACGGCGGAGACGATAATGGCGTTGTAGCCCTGGTTGACGAAGTTATTGATGAGCTGCACCTGGCCGGAAACGCTCGGCTCTGTCGGGCCATCGTAGGTCACGTCCACGCCAAGATCTTTCCCCGCCTCTTTCGCGCCGTTGCCGCCGCTGGTGAAGAAACCCACGCCCACCAGCTTGGGGATAAAGGCAATGCGGTCCGCCGCCTGCGCCGAAGCGAAGCTGAGGGCCATTGCCAGGACGAGCAGTTTTGTTTTCATCTTACGCTCCGGATAGTTTTCTGAAGAGAGATCGCACCCATTCGCGGTGCAGACTTAGCGAACGTCCCATCACCACCACAACCAGCAGCGCCCCAGACAGCGCGCTCGACACCTGGTTGGGGATGCCGACCATCTGTAATCCCTGCTGGAGATACCCCACCAGCAGCGCCGCCAGCGCCGTACCCAGCACCGACCCTGACCCCCCGTAAATATTTGCCCCGCCGAGTACGGCGGCGGTGAGTGCGGGCATCAGCAAATCGCGCCCCAGATCCGAACGCGCAGAGCCGAAATAGGAGACCATCACCAGCGCGGCCACCGCCGACGCCACGCCGACCAGACCGTACAGCGCGTAGGGCATGCCATTCACCGAAAGCGCCGCATAGCGCGCCGCACGCGGGTTTTGCCCAATCAAAAACAGATGGCGGCCAAAGCGCCCGCGATGGGTAATCAGCCAGAAGAAGGCGGTAATCACCGCGAACAGCACCAGCGGGATCGGCAGCCCCAGCACCGTGAGGTTAGCGAACGCGGTAAAACCGTCCGGGAAGCCGCCGATGCCCTCGTAGCCCGTCGCCCCTGCCATACCGGAGAGCAGCAGCGCGCCGCCGCCGTAGAGGTAGAGCGTGCCGAGGGTAATAACTAAAGGGCTAATGCCGGTGTAGTGGATCAGCGCCGCATTCACCAGCCCACACAGCAGGCCAAGCAGCAGCGTCAGCGGAACGGCGATCGTCATGGGCCACCCCGCCTGCATCATCACCCCCAGCGCGATGGCGCACAGGCCGATGGTGGAGCCCAGCGAAATGTCGATCCCGCCGCTGATAATCACCAGCGTCAGCGGCAGCGCCACGATGCCGATGCAGATGAAATCGCTGGTGCTGAACAGCAGCATGTTAACGTCGAGCATGCGCGGGTTAATGGCGCCGAAGAGCAGGATCTCCAGCACCAGCAATATCAGCAGCGCGCTTTCCCAGTTGAGCCTCATTTACGCCACCTCTTTGTTGCGTTTGGGAAAGGGGGTGACGTGCTTTCCCCCTCTGTTGCCAGGCTGGAACCGGCCGTACTTCAGCGCCCGCTGATGGCGTGACAGCGCCTGGCGCAGCCGCCCGTCGAGCACCAGCACGCCCAGCAGCACCAGCCCGGCGATGAAGTCGTTCCACCACGCCGGTAGCCTGAACAGCACCAGCACGGTGTCGATTTGAGTCAGGAAGAACGCGCCGAGGAACGCACCGACCAGCGTGCCGGTGCCGCCCAGCAGCGAAATGCCGCCGAGCACGCAGGCGGCAATGGCCTTCATCTCCAGCCCGCTGCCGGTCTGGTTGGGCACAAAGCCGATCTGCGCGGCAAAGACAATCCCGGCGCAGGCCGCCAGCATGCCGTTGAGGGTGAAGGCGATCATGCGCGTGCGGTTCACCGCCACGCCCAGCTGGCGCGCGGCGCCGAGGTTATCCCCCACCGCGTAAAAATCACGCCCGAACGCGGTGCGCGATAGCCCCCACGCGCCAACGACAACGAGAATCAACACTCCCACGCCGAGCGGTGAAATGCCGATGGCGGCAGGCTCGGAGAGAGATTTCAGCCCCGGCGGCAGCCCCTCAATCCACTTTCCGCCCGTCCAGAGCAGCATCGCTCCGCGGTACAGCCCCAGCGTGCCGAGGGTGGCGACAATCGCCGGAATGCGCAGCCCCACCACCAGAAAACCGTTGAACGCCCCCGCCAGCGCGCCAATCGACAGCGCAAAAAGTATCGATACCGGCAGGCTGTAGCCACCGTTGAGCGCCACGCCGACGGCAATCGCGGACAACCCGACGGTCGAGCCCACGGAGACGTCGATATTGCGGGTCAGCATCACCAGCGCCGCACCGATGGCCAGCAGGATCAGGATCTGCGCGCTGGCGAAGATCATCCCCAGCGTTTGCAGGCTGAAGTAGGACGGATTCAGCGCCACCAGCACGGCGAACAGCGCCAGAATGGCAAGAAACGCGCTCAGCTCGCGGTTTTTGAGTAAGATCTTCATGATTGTCCTCCAAACGCCAGCGCCATCATCCGATCGAGACTGACGGCGTGGCGCGGCAGCTCGCCGCTGAGTACGCCCTGATGCATCACCAGCACACGGTCCGCGAGGCCGGGAAATTCATCGAGATCGCTTGAGATCATCAGCACCGCAACATTCTGCGCCGCCACGCTTTTAATGAGCTGGTAGATATCGGCACGCGCCGACACGTCCACGCCGCGCGTCGGCTCATCGACGATCAGCAATAAAGGATTGGCCTCCAGACAGCGCGCCAGCAGCACCTTCTGCTGGTTGCCGCCGGAGAGCGTGCGCACGGTTTGATCCGCATGATTGAGCTTGATCCCCAGCGCCCGGTGATAGCGCTCCACCACCGCAGACTCCCGCTTTCGCTGCTGCCAGAGCGACGGCTCGTTCAGCGCCACCGTGTTCCAGCGGACAGGCGCGTCGAGAAACAGGCCGGACACCTGCCTGTCTTCCGGCAGATAAACCAGCCCTTTTTCCAGACGTAAACCCACCGGATCGGAGGTGATCTCCCGGCTCTCCAGCCACACCCGCCCGCCGCGTACGGGACGCAGGCCATAGAGCGTTTCGGCAAACTCGGTGCGCCCGGATCCGACCAGTCCGGCAAGGCCGACGATCTCCCCGGCGTAAATCTCCAGGCTGAGATCGATAAAGCCCTCTCCGGTGAGATCTTCCACGCGCAGCACCGGAAAATCCTGCGGCTGGGTGCGGCGATTTCCCGGCAGCGCCAGCCACAGCTTTTGCGCATCGCTTAAGCCTTTCTCGCGGCTGACCGGCGTCATGGCGGCGATCAGGGCGCTGTCGTCAAACTGGGCGGTTTCGCCGCTGAGCACCACCGCGCCGTCGCGCATCACCGAAACGTGGCTCGACAGCGTGCGGATTTCCGGCAGCTTATGCGAGATAAAGACAATCCCGACGCCGAGCGCCTGTAAGGCGCGGATCTGGCGAAACAGCCGTTCGGTTTCGCCGGGCGTCAGCGAGGCCGTGGGCTCGTCGAGGATCAGAATTCTGGCGTTGCGCATCAGCCCGCGAAGGATCTCAACCATCTGCTGGTCCGCCACTTCCAGGGTGCTGGCCGTTGCGTCGAGATTAAGCTGACATTGCAGCTGCTGGAGTTTCTCCGCCAGCCGCTTTTCCCGATCGCGCTCTCGCGGCAGGCGGAACAGGATGTTTTCCCGCACGGTCAGGTTGGGGAAAAGCAGAGGCTCCTGCGGTACCAGATAAATGCCTAACCGATGCGCCTGCGCCGGGGTAAGCCGTGCAAAAGACTCGCCCGCAACCGAAAGTTCACCGCTATCCGGCGTTTCCACCCCAGCGATGATCTTCATTAGCGTCGATTTTCCCGCGCCGTTACCGCCCATCAGCGCGTGCACCTGCCCCGCAAGCAGCGTGAAATCAATGCCTTTTAAGACCGGCACGCCTGAGAACTGCTTGCTGATATTTCGCGCGTTGAGAAGTGGTGTCATCATCGCTCCGCTATTGAACAAATGATTTTTAGATTTAATAATGTTCAAAAGCGTAGACGGTGAACTATATTTACAACCGTGCAGGGATCACAGTTTTATCGATTGAGATTCAGATTAACCAGAAACGATCTAAAAGATCCGTTTTGCCGCGTGGCTCACATTTTCACGCCGCGCTATTACGAACATATGATCTAAATTTTTATAAGAGTTCAATTATGAGCGATAAACGCACTGCGGAAGAAGGACGGTTTGCCGGGCTGGCACTGGCGGAAGAGGAGCTGGTGGCGCGCGTCGCCTGGTGCTACTACCACGACGGGCTGACCCAGAATGATATCGGCGAACGGCTCGGTCTGCCGCGCCTGAAGATCTCCCGCCTGCTGGAGAAAGGCCGCCAGTCGGGGGTGATCCGCGTGCAGATCAACTCCCGCTACGAGGGCTGCCTGTCGCTGGAAACCGAGCTTCAGCAGCGCTTTGGGCTGAAGCTGGTGCGCGTGATGCCTGCTTTAAACACCCCGCCGATGAACGTGCGGCTGGGCATTGGCGCGGCGCAGTCGCTGATGGGCGTGCTGGAGCCCGGCCAGCTGCTGGCGGTGGGGTTCGGTGAAACCACCATGAGCAGCCTGCAACACTTAAGCGGTTTTATCAGCTCGCAGCAGATCCGCCTGGTGACGCTTTCCGGCGGCGTGGGGCCGTATATGACCGGTATCGGCCAGCTGGATGCGGCCTGTAGCGTCAGCATGATCCCCGCCCCGCTTCGCGTCTCATCTGCGGAAGTCGCCGGGATCTTAAAACGTGAGACCAGCGTTCGGGACGTGATCCTCGCCGCGACCGCCGCTGACGTGGCGGTGGTCGGCATTGGTTCCGTGAACCAGCGCCGTGACGCGACCATACTGCGCTCCGGCTATATCAGCGAAGGTGAACAGCTGATGTACGCCCGTAAAGGGGCGGTGGGCGATATTCTCGGTTATTTCCTTAACGCCGAAGGGGAATGCGTCGAGGGGCTGGAGATCCACAAAGAATTACTCGGCGTCACGCTCGATGAACTGGCGCAGCTGCCCACCATCGTCGGCGTGGCCGGAGGGGAAGAGAAAGCCGATGCGATTTATGCCGCACTGAAAGGTCGCCGTATTAATGGCCTGGTGACGGAAGAGACGACAGCCCGCGCGGTGCTGGCTCTGGCCGAATAAGAGTCGCCCTGCGCTAATAGCGAGGCAAGCTCATGAGTTACCTTTTAGCGTTAGATGCAGGGACAGGCAGCGTTCGCGCCGTAATTTTCGATTTGCAGGGCAACCAGATTGCCGTCGGCCAGGCCGAGTGGAAGCACCTGAGCGTGGAGAACGTGCCGGGGTCGATGGAGTTCGATCTCGACACCAACTGGCAGCTGGCCTGCCGGTGCATTCAGCAGGCGCTGGAGCGCGCGCGCCTAAGCGCGGCGGATATTCAGTCCGTCGCCTGCTGTTCGATGCGCGAAGGGATCGTGCTGTACGACCGCAGCGGCGAGGCCATCTGGGCCTGCGCCAACGTCGACGCCCGCGCCAGCCGCGAGGTGGCTGAACTCAAAGAGATCCACGACTACCGTTTTGAATCCGAAGTGTATGACGTTTCCGGCCAGACGCTTGCCCTTAGCGCCATGCCGCGCCTGCTCTGGCTGGCGCATCATCGCCCGGACATCTACCGCAAGGCCGCGACCATCACCATGATCAGCGACTGGCTGGCGGCAAAGCTCTCCGGCGAGCTGGCGGTCGATCCGTCTAACGCGGGCACCACCGGCATGCTGGATCTCTTTTCACGCGACTGGCGTCCGGCGCTGCTCGACATGGCCGGGCTGCGCGCCGATATTCTCTCGCCGGTAAAAGAGACCGGCACCGTGCTGGGGGCCATCACGAAAGAAGCCGCACAGCAGAGCGGTTTACGCGAGGGCACGCCGGTAGTGATGGGCGGCGGCGACGTGCAGCTGGGCTGCCTGGGGCTGGGCGTGGTCCGCGCCGGACAAACGGCGGTGCTGGGCGGCACCTTCTGGCAGCAGGTGGTTAACCTGCCGCAGGTGCGCACCGACCCTGAGATGAACATCCGCGTGAACCCGCACGTTATCCCCGGCATGGCACAGGCGGAGTCGATCAGCTTCTTTACCGGGCTGACCATGCGCTGGTTCCGCGACGCCTTTTGCGCCGAAGAGAAGCTGATTGCCGAGCGGATGGGGATGGACACCTATTCCCTGCTGGAAGAGATGGCGGGCCGCGTACCCGCTGGCTCCCACGGCGTAATGCCAATCTTCTCCGACGCGATGCATTTTAAGCAGTGGTACCACGCTGCGCCGTCGTTTATTAACCTCTCCATCGACCCGGAAAAGTGCAACAAAGCGACGCTGTTCCGCGCCCTGGAGGAGAACGCGGCAATCGTCTCGGCCTGTAACCTGACGCAGATTTCGCGCTTCTCCGGCGTGACGTTTGATAGCCTGGTGTTTGCGGGCGGCGGCGCAAAGGGCGCCCTGTGGAGCCAGATTTTAAGCGACGTCACCGGCCTGCCGGTGCGCGTGCCGGAAGTCAAAGAGGCAACGGCGCTCGGCTGCGCCATTGCCGCCGGAACGGGTGCGGGGATGTTTGCGGATATGGCCTCGACGGGCGAGCGTCTGGTGAAGTGGAGCCGCGAGTTTACGCCAAACCCGCAGCACCGGGAGCTATACGACAGCATGATGGAGAAGTGGCAGGCGGTGTACGCGGATCAGCTCGGGCTGGTGGACAGCGGGCTGACCACGGCGATGTGGCAGGCGCCGGGGTTAGCGCGGGCAGCGACGCCGTAAATAACGCCGGATGGCGCTGCGCTTATCCGTCCTGGGGTTTTGTAGCCCCGGTAAGCGTAGCGCCACCGGGGAAGTTCTTTGAGATCTATCACAATCATTCGATCCCGCTTTTACCTTTCTGCTGCCGCTGGCTAAATTAGTAACTCATCCGACCACATAACAATAATTTTACACTGGAAGAGACTATGAGCCGCTACCCGTCGCTATTCGCTCCCCTCGATCTGGGGTTTACCACCCTTAAAAACCGCGTGTTGATGGGCTCGATGCACACCGGGCTGGAAGAGCGCCCGGACGGAGCCGAGCGCCTGGCAGCCTTCTATGCCGAACGCGCCCGCCACGGGGTGGCGCTGATTGTCACCGGCGGCGTAGCCCCTGCCCCTTCAGGCGTGACGATGGAGGGCGGCGCAGTCCTGAATGATGCGACACAGCTGCCGCATCACCGCATTGTCACGGACGCGGTGCATAACGAAGGCGGCAAAATCGCCCTGCAAATTCTGCATACCGGGCGCTACAGCTATCAGCCAAAGCTGGTTGCGCCATCGGCTATTCAGGCGCCGATTAACCGCTTTACCCCTCACGCCCTCAGCCACGACGAGATCCTGGCGCTGATCGACGATTTTGCCCGCTGCGCCGCGCTGGCGCGTGAGGCGGGCTACGACGGCGTGGAGGTGATGGGCTCTGAAGGCTATCTGATTAACGAATTCCTCGCCGCCCGCACCAACCAGCGCGACGACGAATGGGGCGGCGACTATGCCCGTCGGATGCGCTTTGCCGTGGAGGTGGTGCGCGCGGTGCGCGAACGTGCGGGCGCGGACTTTATTATTATCTTCCGCCTGTCGATGCTCGACCTGGTGGAGGGCGGCGGCACCTTCGACGAAACCGTGCAGCTGGCGCAGGCGATTGAAGCCGCAGGTGCCACCATCATCAACACCGGGATTGGCTGGCACGAAGCGCGCATCCCGACCATCGCCACGCCGGTGCCGCGCGCGGCGTTCAGCTGGGTAACGCGCAAGCTGAAAGGCAAAGTCTCCGTTCCGCTGGTCACCACTAACCGCATTAACGACCCGCAGGTGGCGGACGATGTGATCTCCCGCGGCGACGCCGATATGGTCTCGATGGCGCGTCCGTTCCTCGCGGATGCCGAACTGCTCTCCAAAGCGCAAAGCGGCCGTGCGGATGAGATCAACACCTGCATCGGCTGTAACCAGGCCTGTCTGGATCAGATCTTCGCCGGCAAAGTCACCTCATGCCTGGTGAACCCCCGCGCCTGCCATGAAACCAAAATGCCGGTGGTTGCAACGGTCAATAAAAAACGCCTGGCCGTGGTGGGCGCTGGCCCCGCTGGGCTGGCGTTTGCGGTGAATGCCGCCTCGCGCGGGCACAGCGTGACGCTGTTTGATGCCGCCGGTGAAATTGGCGGGCAGTTTAATATCGCCAAACAGATCCCCGGCAAAGAGGAGTTCTATGAAACCCTGCGCTACTACCGCCGGATGATCGATCTGACGGGTGTTGATCTGCGGCTTAACCAGCTTGTCAGCGCGGCGGATCTGATCGGTTTCGACGAGGTGATCCTCGCGAGCGGGATCGCACCGCGCACGCCTGCGATCGAGGGCATCGATCATCCGAAGGTGTTGAGCTATCTGGACGTATTGCGTGACAAAGCGCCTGTTGGCGAGAAGGTGGCGATTATCGGCTGCGGCGGGATCGGCTTTGATACCGCGATGTATTTAAGCCAGCCGGGCGAGGCCACCAGCCAGAACATCGCCGAGTTTTGCGTAGAATGGGGCATTGATACCAGCCTGAGCCAGTCCGGCGGATTACGGCCGGAAGGGCCGCAGCTGCCGAAAAGCCCGCGCCAGATCGTGATGCTCCAGCGTAAGGCCAGCAAGCCGGGTGAAGGGCTGGGCAAAACCACGGGCTGGATCCACCGCGCCACCCTGCTCTCGCGCGGGGTGAAGATGATCCCGGGGGTGAGCTACCAGAAGATCGACGACGACGGGCTGCATGTGCTGATCGGTGGTGAACCGCAGCTGCTGCGCGTGGATCATGTGATTTTGTGCGCCGGACAGGAGCCGAAGCGCGATCTGGCCGATCCGCTGCGCGAAGCGGGTAAAACGGTGCATTTGATCGGCGGGTGCGACGTGGCGATGGAGCTGGATGCGCGGCGGGCGATTGCGCAGGGCACCCAGCTTGCACTGGTTATTTAGCGACGGCGACCCAGCTTCACCGCTTTCAGCACCACAAACTTGTTATTGGTCGCAATAGTGACGCAGTTGCCGAAAATCTTCTTCAGCTTGTGGAAGTAGTCCAGGTGGCGGTTCGCCACGATATACAGCTCGCCGTTGATTTTCAGGCAGCGGCGAGCGTGGTGGAACATCTCCCACGCGACGTTATCCGTCAGGGCGTGCTTCTGGTGGAACGGCGGGTTGCAGAACACGGCGTTGAAGCGGAAAGGCTCAACGCCGGAGAGCGCGTTGTTGATCATAAATTCGCAGCGATCCACCGCTTCCGGCATGTTGGTTTCTACGTTCAGACGGCTGGAGGCCACCGCCATCGGCGACTCGTCGCTGAACACCACGCTGGCTTCCGGATTCTTCGCCAGCAGCGTCAGGCCAATCACGCCATTGCCGCAGCCCAGATCGACAATCTCCCCTTCCAGGTTTTCCGGCAGGTGCTCCATAAAGAAACGCGCCCCAATATCCAGCCCGGTGCGGGAGAAAACGTTCGCATGGTTATGGATGGTCCAGTCGGTGCCTTCCAGTTTCCAGCTCAGCGTCTCCGGCGCGTCGGCCAGCTCCGGTGCGCTGAAGGTGCAGTTGATCAGGCGCGCTTTTTTCCAGGCCAGCGTGGTTGTGGTCGGGCCGAGCACTTTCTCGAACAGCTCCAGCGTTGAGGTGTGAATATCGCGCGCTTTGGCACCCGCAATGATGCGGGTTTCCGGCGTGACGACTTTGCGCAGCGCGCGCAGCTGCTGCTCCAGCAGCGCCATGGTTTTTGGCACCTTGATCAGCACCACGTCCGGCGCCTGCGGGTAGTCCGCGGTGCTGTCGAGGAACTTCACGCTGGACTCGTCGATGTCGTTATGGCGCAGGTTTTCACGCGTCGCCAGTTCGCTCAGGTAGGAATCGCCAATGCTGTAAGGCGTGTGCTCTGCCAGGGCGCAGCCCAGGGCACCAAACGCGTCATTCAGGATCAAAACCGGGCCGCGGATTTCAGTCTCATCCAACTGCTGCAGCAGATATTCATCCGCCGCTTCCCACGCCTGAAGCGGGTTTACGTCGTCCGTTTCCGGAAAACGTTTAAGGTTGAGTGAACGGAAACCGTTGTCTAAGTGGCTCATCGGCCCTCCTGAATGGTAAAATTTGGCGTATCCCTGAAAAGGGTGCGTGAGTATACCCGTTTTCGCATTAATTTGGGCTTTTGATGAACCAACTTACTTATCTCCAGGGCTATCCGGAGCATTTACTTTCCCAGGTTCGCAGCCTGATTGCCGAGCAGAAGCTGGGCGCGGTGCTGGAAAAACGCTACCCCGGCACGCACGATTTCGCGACCGATAAGGCCCTCTGGCAGTATACGCAGGATCTGAAAAGCCGATATCTAAAGAGCGCGCCGCCGATCAACAAGGTGATGTACGACAACAAGATCCACGTGCTGAAAAACGCGCTCGGCCTGCACACCGCCATCTCCCGCGTGCAGGGCGGCAAGCTAAAGGCTAAGGCGGAGATCCGCGTGGCGACGGTTTTCCGTAACGCGCCGGAAGCCTTTCTGCGGATGATCGTAGTGCATGAGCTGGCGCACCTGAAAGAGAAAGAGCACGACAAAGCGTTCTATTCCCTGTGCTGCCACATGGAGCCGCAGTATCACCAGCTGGAGTTTGATACCCGCCTGTGGCTTACGCATTTATCGTTAAATGGTAATGCGGAATAGCGCACTGGTTTTGCAATAATCCCGTGCTACAGTGGCTAAAGGTTCCCCGCTACGGAGTACGTAAACGTTTATGATACGTTTCGCAGTCATTGGAACGAACTGGATCACGCGCCAGTTCGTCGACGCCGCCCACGAAACCGGCAAACTTAAACTCACCGCAGTCTATTCCCGCAGCCTTGAGCAGGCGCAGAGCTTTGCTAACGACTACCTCGTCGAGCATCTCTTCACCTCCCTGGATGAAATGGCGCAAAGCGACGCCATTGACGCGGTCTATATCGCCAGCCCGAACTCCCTGCACTTTCCGCAAACGGCGCTGTTTCTCGGCCACAAAAAGCACGTGATTTGCGAGAAGCCGCTGGCCTCCAATATTGAGGAAGTGGAAGCGGCCATTGCGCTTGCCCGCGAAAACCAGGTGGTGCTGTTCGAAGCGTTCAAAACCGCCAGCCTGCCGAATTTCCTTCTGCTGCAGCAGTCCCTGCCGAAAGTTGGCAAAGTGCGCAAAGCCTTTATCAACTACTGCCAGTATTCGTCGCGCTATCAGCGCTATCTGGACGGCGAGAATCCGAATACCTTTAACCCGGCCTTCTCAAACGGCTCGATTATGGATATCGGTTTTTACTGCCTGGCCTCTGCCGTGGCCCTGTGGGGCGAGCCGCACGGCGTTACGGCCACCGCCAGCCTGCTGGAGAGCGGCGTGGATGCACACGGTTTGGTGGTGCTGGATTACGGTGATTTTAGCGTCACGCTGCAGCACTCCAAGGTGAGCGATTCCGTGTTGCCGAGCGAAATTCAGGGCGAAGCCGGCTCGCTGGTTATCGAGAAGATCTCCGAATGCCAGAAGGTGAGCTTCGTGCCGCGCGGCGGCAAAGCGCAGGAACTGACGCAGCCTCAGCATATTAACACTATGCTCTATGAGGCAGAGGTCTTCGCCCGTCTGGTGGAAGACAACGAAGTGAATCACCCAGGCCTTGCGGTAAGCCGCACCACGGCGAAGCTGCAAACCGAGATCCGCCGTCAGACCGGCGTGGTGTTCCCGGCAGACGGCGTGAGCGCGGAAGCGATCGCGTAAAGCTGTGTAATGAAACGGCGCAGGCCATTGACGAAACCGATGGTCTGACATATTTTGTTACCTGCAAAGGGGAGTAACTTCTTCGCCGGTGGATCGTCATTACGATGCGTTAAATATGCATCCGGTCGCCGGGCAACCTTCGTGGTTGTAAGTGAGACCTTGCCGGAAGGCGAGGTCTATGCATAAAAAGCTAACGGCTATCGTCTTCTGACCATGGCCGTTTTTGTTTTTTATGTGTAAGGAAAATAGTATGCATTCTGTCGGCACTCCAATGCTGTGGGGCGGATTCGCAGTTGTCGTGCTCATCATGCTGGCGATCGACCTCTTTTTGCAGGGTCGTCGCGGCGAGCACGGCATGAGCGTTAAGCAGGCCGCCGTCTGGTCGCTGGTCTGGGTTACCCTCTCACTCCTCTTTTGCGCCGCCTTCTGGTGGTATCTGGCCTCGACTGAAGGCCGTGCGGTGGCCGATCCTCAGGCGCTCGCCTTCCTCACCGGTTATCTGATTGAAAAAGCCCTGGCGGTTGATAACGTCTTCGTCTGGCTGATGCTGTTCAGCTACTTTGCTGTGCCTGCAGCCCTGCAGCGCCGCGTGCTGGTCTACGGCGTGCTGGGTGCCATCATCCTGCGTACCATCATGATCTTCGCCGGCAGCTGGCTGATTACCCAGTTCGAATGGTTGCTGTACGTGTTCGGCGCGTTCCTGCTGTTTACCGGGGTCAAGATGGCGCTGGCGAAAGAAGACGATACCGGTATCGGCGATAAGCCGCTGGTGAAGTGGATCCGCGGCCATCTGCGCATGACGGACAAGATCGAGAGCGAACACTTCTTCGTGCGTAAGAACGGTCTGCTGTTTGCCACCCCGCTTCTGCTGGTGCTGATTCTGGTCGAGCTGAGCGATGTGATTTTCGCGGTAGACAGCATCCCGGCAATCTTCGCGGTGACGACCGATCCGTTCATCGTGCTGACCTCTAACCTGTTTGCGATCCTCGGTCTGCGCGCGATGTACTTCCTGCTGGCAGGCGCGGCAGAGCGCTTCTCGATGCTGAAGTATGGTCTGTCGGTGATTCTGGTGTTTATCGGTATCAAGATGCTGATCGTGGATTTCTACCACATCCCGATCGCCATTTCGCTTGGCGTGGTGTTCGGCATTCTGCTGGTGACGCTGGTTATCAATACCTGGGTTAACCGCCAGCACGATAAAAAGCAGCAGGCGGAGTAATCCCCTCACCCTAACCCTCTCCTCATGTACGGTCCGGGGACATAGTGAACACTTGTTCGGGGACATGGTAGACACTTACAACTGAGGCATAAGAACCCGT